>JANYEF010000566.1 GCA_025363325.1 Nitrospira sp.
GGAATGGCACTTGTGTTGGTTCCACTGCGGCCGTCGAGCGAGCACATTCTGATCGTGCGCGCTCCGGGAGCAAGGGATCAGCACGGGTGTCATTCCACCCCTTTCACCGTGCGCGTTCTGCGAGCAAGAAGGATGGTCTGGTGGCTCCCTCTCCCACCCTTCCGAGCTTGCTCGTTCTCTTTTCTTAAGGGGGTGGCCTGGATTAGTCACCAACTGCGCACGTCGAACGACCACCGCTTTATCGTGGGGGTTCCGTGAGCAAAGGGGACTAACCAGGCTACCCCCTCCACCCTTGGCGCCTGGAGGCGGCTGAGACAGTCTGACCAGAGTACGGCCGGGTCCTGGTCAAAGATGCTGAACGAATCTGCCGGCAAGACCCCCCACGCACCCACAACCAGCTCAGCTTCCAGCTGCCTCGGAGCCCATCCGGCAGATCCGGCAAACGCCCGGAAGGTTTCGGTCGGCTTGGCCTGTGTAATGATGCGCTCCAGGACACGAGGTGTTCCCCCCACATAGACCCCGTCGAAGACCGATCGTGCGTCTGCTGCAGGCTCCTTGAGTCGGAACAGCAGGAGCAGCCGGGATGGTTCTACCGGCCCACCCGAAAACAGCCGATAGCTGCTCCCCTTCAGCACGGTGATGTCCGGCAACACGTCGGACAAGAGGACCTTCGTGGAGCGATTCAGAATGAGCCCGACGGTTCCCTCAGGCCCATGCTCCACGACAAGCACGACAGCTTGGCGAAAGTTTGGATCTTCCAGCGATGGGCTGGCCACTAAGAGCACACCCTTCTCGACCGGCGACGGCGCGAATTCCATGCTCGCCAGAGCGGGTACCGCATGCAAGACGGTCAAGAGTCCCCCGAGCAGGACGCTCGCCATGACTTTCCGTGCACCAGCAGAACCCAGCGCGCGCGGGCACTCAGACGGAGGCAACATGAGGGAGCGTCCCGACTTAAGAGCTTTCAAGGCTTGTCCCTTCACACTCGGGAGGAATGCTTCCACCACGTCCTGATCGACGGGTACTGGTACAGTTTACATTGTGTGGGGCGCAGTAAGGCGGGTTCGTAACAATGGTCACTCGATAGGCGTCAACGTGGCGGGTGGCCGGCTGGACTGCCTCCGTCTCTCCATGTCCTGATCGATCACCTTCAAGGCATTCAACTGAGCCTCTAATTCCGCAATGCGCTTCTCGCGATCTCTGATTTGTCGTTGAAGCGACTGCACGACGCTTGCGTCGACGGCAGCTCGATCGCTTTTCTTGTCTGGTGAGCTGACGGGCAGGACTCCGCACGAGCCCAGGGCAACGGCCAAACACAGACTACCTCCCAGGCTGATCCAGGCCCTTTTCCCTATCACGCTCATGGTCTAGGTGTGCCACTTGACCCCACATCCCGCAAGCAGATTCAGGATTTTGGCCTGTCCTGATCGACGACAAGCGCCGGACATCACGCTGGTGGTTTCTGTGTTGGTCCGCTGGCACAAGGAACTTTAAACGAGGAGTCCGACAATAGATGTGTGTCGTCGAGCAGCTGCATGATGACCTTGGCAGCTTGGAAGAGATCGTTCTGTTCTCCGTCGGCAAGCCAAAACTTCGTCTTAATTCGCGTCACACGTTCGGCCAATTCCTCATTCGCAGCGGATACTTCGGCATAGAGCAGATGCCGAAGCGAGATATGGCGGACTTCGCAGCCGCATTGCCGGAGATCGTTCACCGGAAGCCGTCCCCTCGGTTCCCGGTCCTGCTTCTCGACCGGGATACCCAATCTCTCGAGCAGGGAGCGGCGAGATTCGATCAACATGGCATCCGTGGCATCGAGCGCATTGGTGTCGACGAAATAGTCGATGGCGGACCGGCTGGACTGCTTCGAGTTGAGATCAGTATGGTCGCTCGATGGCGTGGCGTCGATGACGAAAATGACACATCCCTTCGGAAACAGCCGATCGAGGGTCGTGCCTAAAACATTCCGATTGATGTATTGGGTGATCGCCTGCACACCCAGATTGTCGATGGGACCGCCGTCATAGAGGTGCAAGAACTGCGGCGGCTCCGTATACCACTGCAGGGTCACGTCCTGGAATGCGCCGGGAAATGCGGATGACGCATTCACGGCATTGGCGACGTGATAGGGGGCGAGCACCGAATGGAGCGCGGCGAAGCGGTCATCCGTAAAGGTGAACCGGGTGTGATTGTTATGGACGGTCGAATTGAGCAAGATTTTTGGATGCGGCTGAAGGTCGGCAAAGGTGGCGTCGTGGTAGAGGTGGTTGTTGAAAACTTGCACCATAATATCCGAGCGGGTGAAGTCGGACAGCCAATAGCGAAAGATGTTCTGCGGTAGAAACCACCGGCGAATCCAACTGCTCTGAAAATCGTAGCCCAAGGCCTCGCGGACCACCGGCTCGGTAAATGCACCGGCCTTGTCTCCGAGTCCATAATATACGGCCGGGAGCGTTCCACCGGACACGCCTGAAATCACATCAACTTGCTCCAGCAGGCCTCTCTGTTGGAGCTCAAACATGACGGCGGCGCCGAAGTTGGCGGCTCGACTTCCGCCACCCGAGATAGCCAGGGCGACAAACCGGTCGTCCTTCGATTCGAGTTCGGTCAGCCTCCATGAGCCGGCGGTGTCGGGCACCGGTGTGTCGGCGGGCCACTGCTGATTCCATCCTGGCCGCCAGTGGCCTGGCAGAATGGAGCATCCGCCGAGCACGAAGAGCAGGCACACAACCCCTGTGATGGTGAAGAGGTCATGGCCACGAAAGATTTTTTTGCGCATGTTCATCCTTGATTGACACGAGTGGTCTGACAGCATGGAGAGCCTCTCAGGGAAGCTAATTGTAAGTGGCATGGGGAAAACTCGCAACAGAAGTGACGTGGGGACAGGCTACTTATTGCTAGCGATCGTGTCAACTTATTCGGCAAGAACAATACCAGCATTCATGGGATTAAATGATCAGTATCCCACTGATACTCAACTGGCCCGACGAAAGGGAAACAGCCAGACTGTCCTTCACTGCGCGCGTCAGATAGAAGATAGGGCCAGGCTTTTGATATCCTCATAGTCGCGAGGTGAGGAGCACCAGCCTGGAGCGCCGTTTATGATTCAGATCAGACCCGCGACCGAAGCGGATTTCGCCGCCATCCTTCAAGTACAGCAGGCCGCCTTCGCCGAATACACCAACGTCTATACCGTGAGCGGATGGACCACGGAGACGCTCGATAGCCTGAAGCACGATGCCAAGGACAAACGAATCTTGGTAGCGGAGGCGGAGGGAGTAGTTGTCGGATCGGTGCGCTATTGGACGGTGGCTGGCGTGGGTGTGATCCGGCTGTTATCCGTGAGTCCAGCCCACCAGGGCCATGGGGTGGGAAAAGCATTGATACGGGAAATCGAACGGGTCGCAACCGATGCCCATAAGCTCTATGCCTGCACCATGCTGCGTACGGCCAGAAACATTCATGTGTTCTTCAGCCTCGGCTACAAAGCGGAAACGATTCTCCCCGATCACTACGACCACCTTGATCTCATCTGTTTCGCCAAGTATCGCGATTCGATGACGAACGCGACACCCTCCCCAACCTAAGCGGCACCTCGACGTCTTTTACATACGTCCCCGAACGAGCACCGACCTAATTAGCTCAATCCAAATGGATGCCTTCGGGCTACGCGAACGTTACCGGAGGAGCGAGGTATCCGCCGACGATTTTACCCCTTTTACTTGGGTGGCCTGGATCGGTCCCAACCTGCGCACGTTCCTTACGAAGGTCGAGGCTGGGGTTACGGTTGAGAGGGCACGGCGAAGAGTCGCTGAGGGCAGAAGGGTCCGCTCAGGCCTTGAATCCGATGCGGCGGGATTTCGGAGTGGGCGGCTCCATGAGCTGACGGATGGCATCGAATAGCGATCGAATCTGTCCATCATGCCCTCCCACTTTCCGTTCAAGTTGCTCCAACTTCGTCGCCAAGGTCTTATGGCTTGCTGCAAACTCTCGCAGCTTCACAAAGGCTCTCATAATCGCGATATTCACATGGATGGCCCGTTTGCTTCGGAGAACACTGGAGAGCATGGCAATCCCTTGTTCCGTAAAGGCCCTTGGTAACTTCCTGGTCCCTCCCCAACTTGATGTTCCAAATTGGAACTTCAAGTCGTTGAACTCCTGACGTGTCAACTGCAGCATAAAATCATCGGGAAATCTGTCCAGATTCCTCGATACCGCCTTGTTGAGATCCCTGGTTGAGACGCCATACATTGCGGCCAAGTCTCTATCAAGGATGATCTTGTGGCCGCGAAGCAAGAGAATGGTTTGCTCTATTCGCTCGCTCGGAAATACCGCACTCATGATTCTCTCCTCTTCTCACGAAGGCTCTTCTCTCGCCGCGTAGAGATACCGTGTTCAGGGCATGAAATCAAACGAACGGCTTTCTGAAATGGTTGCATTTACACGGTATTGGAGCATGGAGCTGAGGCTCCCGGAATGGCTAAGAAGCAGGAAGAACAGCGTATGGCGAATGGCAAGTAAACAAGAACGGATGGCCTCCGGCACCTGCACGTATTCCGCGCGCATCGAACGAGCACGATCGACCTAATTGATCCATCCAAGCTTGCTTATTTCCTCTCTCCTGGAAGGGCACCCATGTTGGTCGACGTGCGGCCGTCGAACGAGGCCCTTCTCAGGGCGCGCGTTCCGGGAGCACAGGACCAACGTGGGTGTCCTTCCTATCCTTTTCACCGTGCGCGTTCTGCAAGCAAGAAGGGCACCTGGCCGCTCCCTCCCCATCCTTCGGAGACCGCGCATTGCGCGAGCACAACGTTACTGCGATTGTTTTGATGAACCCAGCCGGTCTTGCCAGTAACCGGGACGGCGGCGGAGATGCATGACAGCGAGGACCACGATTTCATCGACGGTGGCGACATACAGAATGCCGAAGGGAAACCGCTTCAATAGACGGCGTCGGATGTCCGGCTTTACCTTCGGAGCGGCTTTTGGATGGGAGACAATTGCGGCAATCGTCTGTTCTACTTCAGCGAGAAATTCCGTTCCCAAACCCGTTGATTGAGCTTGGTAGTACCGTGCTGCCGCCGTCATTTCCTCCTGAGCAGGAGGAAGAAAGACGATCGCGGTCATTTGAGTTGGGATTTTGCTTCACGAAAGACTTGATCGGCTGGCTTGGCAATCAATTTCCCCTCGCGGTACGCTTGGTAGCGGCTCTCAGCTTCCGCCAACCAAACTGCTTCCGCATCGACATCTTCTCCGGGATCGATACTCGCAATGAGCTGTTGCGCCAACAGCGCACGATCTTGTGTCGGCAAGTGCCGCGCCTCCTGCTCAAGCTCAGCGACTGATTTTGACATAGCCAGCACTCCATAGTGGGGATGACATCACTCTACGGCGATTCCAGGCTGTTTGCAATGGGGTTTGGCTTTTCTGGGAGGGCCTTCTATTCTCTCTTCTCCCTCACTTAAAAGAGGGGGGCAGATGGTCCTTCACTGCGCGCATTGAGGGAGCACATTCTGATCGTGCGGCCTCAGCGAGCAAGAAGGATGGTCTGGCTGTTCCCCTCCCACCCTTCCCAGCTTGCTCCTTCTCTTTATTAAGGGGTGGCTGGGTTAGTCACCAACTGCGCACGTCGAACGACCACCGCTTTATCGTGGGGGTTCCGTGAGCAAAGGGGACTACCCAGGCTACCCCGTCCACCCTCGGCGCCTGGAGGCGGCTGAGACAGTCTGACCAGAGTACGGCCGGATCTTTGTCAAAAATTCCGATCGAATCCGGCGGCAGGGTCGCCCACGCCCCCTGGAGCATTTCGTATTTCAGCTGCCCCGGAGCCCACCCGGCGAATCCCGCAAAAGCCCGGAAGGTTTCGGTCGGTTTCGCCTGCGTAATGATGCGTTCCAGAATCTTAGGTGTGCCCCCCACATAGACCCCGTCGAAGACCGATCGTACGTCTGTTGGAGGCTCCTTGAGCCGGAACAGCAGGAGAAGGCGAGTTGGCTCTACCGGCCCACCCGCAAACAACCGATAGCTGGTCCCCTTGAGCACGGTGAGGTCCGGCAACGCTTCGGACAGGAGGGCTTTCGTGGAGCGATTCAGAATGAGCCCGACGGTTCCCTCAGGCCCGTGCTGCACAACGAGCACGACGGATTCGCGGAAGTTCGGACCATCCAGGGTTGGGCTGGCCACTAAGAGCACACCCTTCTCGACCGACGACGGTGATAATTCCTTCTCCGCCAGAGCGGGTACCGCATGCAGAACGGTCAAGAGTCCTCCGAGCAGGACGCCCGCAATGGCTCTTCGTCTGCCTAGACAAATCGTGCTCGGGTCTTGTACGCCAACACTAGAGGTCAATCTTGATTCAGAGCTAATTCCCAACCTCTTTTGATGTGCCGCTTGCTGGATCGGCGTCAACTCACGCTTCAAGAACGGCGAGACGCGCAAGGCGCGGTCAAATCAGGTCATCCACAAGTACACATTCAATCTCTTTTACACGACGCAGGCCACGATCGTTCCCATAGAAGCGTGTCGCTTTGTGCCCAATGGCTGTAGCCAATTGTATGGCATCTGGCGTGCTGAGGCGATAGCGCGCGCGCAATTCAGCCGCTCGATCTGCCACATTCATCGTCACCGGCACCCATTCGAGCTTTGGTATGTGCTGGTGAGGGCAAAGATCTTCTGTGCCAATTCCTCTTTCTGGTCACGATAGGGCTGTACCAGCAATTCCAGGAGCGTGATGGTCGATGTCACCGCCGGATTCTGCCCCCGCTCGATTCGATTGAACAAGGAGGCGCACCACGCCCCGTACCGAGGGTGGTATTCGAGAAAATAGATAAACACGTTGGTGTCGAGGCCGATCCGTTCACGTTCTGCTGGAAAGCCTTGCGAGAGAGAGGCTCCTACCACGACCGACGTTCCCGCTTCAGATAGCCCGACGGGTACAGACCTTTGGCCAGCCCCTGTAAGGTCTTCGCATAGCGCTTGGGCTTGGGCATCACAATGGTGAGATCTTCTTTCACGACGACTAGCAACTCATCCCCGCCTTTCACACCCATTGCCTGCCGAGCTTCCTTTGGAATGACAATCTGGTTCTTGCTGCTGAGCTTCTGAATAGCCATAGCGACACCTCCTGGTCAGACTTTACTTTACCAGTGCAAGGTAAAGCGCCTCAACATTGCAAGCTCTGAAGGAACGAGGGGGCTCGGAAATGCCGAGTGCTGAGCATCGTCGGGAAACGGATCTCCTATCGCGCAAAATCGATTGCGCGTCACGCTTCACAAACGACGAAAGCCTGAATCAGGCGGCGTGGGAGGCTGCTTTTTCTAATAGCTCATGAATGAGCGTTTGATAGGGTTTCTTGCGCTTGGCCGCCATTTTCCGTAACTGATTCAAGAGACGCGGCGAGAGGCGGATCGCAATGAGCTGTTTCGCCATGCCACTGGATGGCCGCCCGACTCGACGTGCAGCCCGAAGTTCTTCCTCTGTGGACTCCGGGATGTCCGAGAAATCAATCTGTGAGTCGGGTATAGGCTTGACGTTCCCGCCGGCTCGCCGGCCGCGCGCTGATGATTCGGAATTTTTCTTTTTCATGATCCATCCTCCGTATCGTATACACGACGAGCAACAGCCGCTTGCTGACCGAGAGGCCAAGCCGCTTGAACCGCTGTTCCTGATGCGAATGGGTGACATCGTCCCAGTCGAGACCGTTGGCATCGCCGAACACAGTGGCCGCCTCTTTGAATGGGACGCCGTGTTTCTCAAAGTTGGCAATAGACTTCGGGATGTCCCACGTAAACACGCGACTGTATATACAGTAATTAGGCTCTCGTTACAATCCGCATCACGCAGACGGCCAGCTTACAGTGCCACGGCCATGAAACTGGAGAGCCTGACACATCCTGGTCCGCATTATTCATGAACACTCCTGGCTGGATAGAAGATCGTGCCGGGCTTTGATATCCTCAGATGCGCGAGATAACGGCATCAGCCTGGAGCACCTATGATTCACATCCGACCCGCAACCGAAGCTGATTTCGCCGGCATCCTTCAGGTGCAGCATGCCGCGTTCGGCGAATACACCAACGTCTATACCGTGAGCGGGTGGACCACGGAAACGCTCGAGAGCCTGAAGCACGATGCCAAGGACAAACGAATCTTAGTGGCAGAGGCGGAAGGAGCAGTTGTCGGATCGGTGCGCTATTGGACGGTGGCTGGTGTGGGCGTGATCAGGCTGTTATCCGTGAGCCCTGCCCACCAGGGCCATGGGGTGGGAAAAGCATTGATACGCGAAATCGAACGGGTCGCAACCGATGCCCATAAGCTCTATGCCTGCACCATGCTGCGTACGGCCAGGAACATTCATCTGTTCTTAAGCCTCGGCTACAAAGCGGAAACGATTCTCCCCGATCACTACGACCACCTTGATCTCATCTGTTTCGCCAAGTATCGTTGAGATACGAGAGCTGATGGCGCGAGCAAGAAACGTGGCCCGTGACGCGTATCTCGCTGGCAGCTCGATCAGGCTCCTGTGATGGATTACCGCGCAAAGACGAGTAGGCTGTTGGCCGGGAGCACGAGAGCCGCGGAATGACCGAAGTCATGCATCGGTTGCGGATCTGCGACAACCAGCCCGCCGTTGCCGACCACGCCGGAATTGACCCAGTTCTCGTACACGTCGCTGTTGAAGATCTCGCGCCACGCCCCGCCGCCGGGGAAGCCGATGCGATAGTCGAACCGATTGAAGGGCGCCAGATGCACGACCACGATCACGTCGTGGCCTTCCCCTTCCACCCAGCGATGAAACGCCAGCACCCGGTTTTGATCGTGCGCGTGCAGGGCGCGAAATCCCTGGCCGCGCAAGCCGGGAATCTGCCGGCGCACCTCGAACAATTCTCGCGTGAATCGCACATGGTCGAGCATCTGCTTGTCGCCCTGGTCGAGGCCCGTCCAGTAGAGGAGCAGATCGTGGTGCGAGACAAAATCGTCTGACCATTGCTTATCCTCGAGAAATTCCTGCCCCATGAACAGCATGGGAATGCCCGGCGCGGTGAGACTGAGCCCGCTCGCGACACGGGCACGGCTACGGGCGAACCAGGAGCGGGGATTCGCCGGATCCCCGAGACGGGCGATACGCATCTCCCGGCCATGGTAGACGATGTCGTGATTTTCCGGCCCCTGCACGAAGCGCCACTGCTCCCGGAAGCCCTCAGGCCAGAGGCTCCGGGCCAGGCCCGCCATGTCGAGGGGGCGCTCATCCGGCGCGCTCGCGTTGCCGATGACGTCGCGGATCGCCATGCGCAAGCCGTCGGTCAAGGTCGTGTCG
>JANYEF010000017.1 GCA_025363325.1 Nitrospira sp.
GCCAGACGCCGTCCTCAAGCGTCAGATAATGCACTTCTTCGTACCAGCTGTCGATCGGCACGCGGAGGCCGCTGGTCTTCGAGCGGCCCGACAAGCTCCCCGTACAGGTCACTTCGATGATGGCGTTGGAGCCTGATCCCACTGTGGCGATCTTCACAAAGAAATGCACCTCGCTCAGATCACGGTATTCCTCGAATAGGTCGAACCAGACCTTACGAATATCCGCCTGTTTCAACCCATGATAGTTGTACTGGGTTGCATAGAGCGCCATGATGCCATCCAGATCCTCCCTGGCGATGGCGGATTCAGCCTTGTGAAACACATCCAGGATCTGATTGACGGTGGCCTGATCCACCTCCACGACCGCGCTCTTTTGAATGGACGTCGTCGCCTGTCCCGTCGTTCCGGTCGCAAGACTGAGCGCCGCCACAGCGAGAAGTATCCATCGACGGGGATACGACCACATCGGCCGTGCCATGGTGATACCTCTCGTGAGACCGGTCATATTCTTCTCCTCAACGCGTGGGACCAGGGCTCAGCGAGTCCATGTGACCCGTACGAATTGTTCATCCTGGTCGTAATGCAACTCCAGCTCCCCGTGATAGGCATGTTTCAGCGCCTCGCCGATTCGCTGAGGCAGATGGGTATCGGTCGTGGAAATGACCAGGCCCTCAGGTTGCGATTCAATCGCCATGATCCGAGAGAGCGGGTGTTCACTTTTCTCCTTCGCCTCCATGTTCTTGACGACACCGACCAGCTGTTCGTGCTGGGTATCTTTGAACGGCCCTTTGATCGTGACGAGGCCCTTGGGGTATTTATCGTGGATCCGGTGACAAGCCGGACAGAGAGTCTCGTGCGCGCCTGCCGGTTTCGCGTCCCAGGTCCACCGCCCTTTGTGAAAGACTGCCCCGCATGTTGGACAGACAGTGGGCTCCTTAAGCTTCCCCTGCAGTTTATAGGTGTCGTGTTCGTCCTCTTGATACGTTTTGTCTCTGCGAGCTCCCAACCCTGACGGGATCTTGGAATGTGTGGACATGTGACGGCGTACCCTCCTTGGCTGACAAGTCGTCTTATGAGGCTGGCGAGGAGGGCGTGCGTTCGAGCATCGCCTCCTCGGCCAGATTGAGATACTGTATCACGTCGCGATCCTCGACTTGGGTGAAGTCGGTGAAGAAATTTCCCACGGCCTCGAACGGGTCCGGTGTCATGAGAATCACCAGTTCGTCCACATGCGATCGAACTTCACGGATCGTCGACGGGGGTCCGACCGGAATCACTCCCACCAGGCGGCGGGGCTGCAAACTGCGAATGGCGAGTGCCGAGGCCAGGAACGTCGAACCTGTGGCGATGCCGTCGTCAACCAAGAGCACGGTGCGGCCTGTGAGTTGCGGGAGCGGCCGTCCCTGCCGGTACAGATTCTTACGCCTGGCGATCTCGTTTTCCTGGACATGAATCAACCGGTCCAGCTCATGCCGGGATAGGCCAAAGGAGCTGACCGCCGATTGATTCAGATAGCGCGATCCCGTCTCGGCCACCGCTCCAATTGCATACTCGGGATTGCCAGGCGCACCAATTTTGCGTGTAATGAACACGTCCAGCGGAAGGTGGAGTGCCAGGCTGAGCTGATAGCCGACCGCCACTCCGCCTCGGGGAAGGGCCAGAATGAGACCATGAGGGTCGTCACGATACTGCAATAACTCAGCGACGAGCTGACGGCCCGCCTCTTCACGGTTCTTGAAAGTCACTGACGCTCCTTCTTCTTGCCGTGGATCTCACTGCTGGTGACGCTAGATGAGTCCACTCGTGACTCCCACGCCGATCAGAAACATGGCGAGCAGGACCAGCACGGCGATTAGCCACCACAGATGACGATGAGGTCCCGTGGTCTCGTGATGCCCATGCACGTCCCATGGAAGCTCAAGATAGTGAGGATGTCGTAACATCGTACCCCTCCTTTCGTCGCCCTCAGGAGACCTTCACCTCGATCGATTTCGGCTTCGCCTTCTCCGACTTGGGCAGATGCACTTTCAAGACCCCGTCTTTGTATTCCGCGCTGACCTTGCTGCCGTCGGCATCTTCCGGCAAGGTGAAGCTCCGCATAAAGCTCCCGTAGGCTCGCTCGACACGGTGGTACTTCTTCCCTTTTTCCTCTTTCTCATACTTTCGCTCGCCGGAGATACTCATCACGTCGTCCTGGATCGTCAGTTTGACGTCTTCTTTCTTCACTTCCGGCAGATCTGCCTTGATGAGGTATTCCTTCTCGTCCTCCGTAATGTCGACGAGCGGCGACCATTCGGCGACGGTCATGGCTTCCTTCCCGGCCTCGGTCCGAACAGCGGGGCGGCCCAAATAGGTCGAGAGGCGCTTCTCCATCTCCTCCAAATCTTTGAATGGATTCCAGCGCGTCATTGTCGGTTCCCAACGGGTTAAAGCAGACATGAGATAACCTCCTTGTGATTAAGATGGGAGTGAGCGTCGATCAGGCCGACATCCCTACCGGTGCAGGAAGGTCACTGTATAAGTGCCCCGGCCCCTGGGCACGAGCATGATCTCGCCGCTTCGGCTCAAGCGGTCGACGGCGAGAAACACTTGGTTCCACGTCAGATTGGGGCATTGACGCGTGACCTCTTCGAGGTCGCACGTGCGGCTGTGAAGCATCACGTCGATCACTTGATCATCCGCGGTGATTTCCTGCGCCATGTGCCACCTTTTGAAGAACGGAATGAGTTGCTGGGAGGATAATATTGCATTGTCGGTGCCACAGGATGGTCTCGCGTGAAAGCGAGGGAGAAGTTCGGTAGCACAGGGAGTTACAGGCTTAACGCATGAAGGAGAGGGCTGCACGATCTGGCAGGTTGAGGAGTTTCGGGCCAGTGACAGGTCCAGGGACTGTTGCCAAATACCCCAGCGAAGATAGGGACACCGTTTCTAGCAAGAGGAGCCTGAGGGGAACGAAATTGACGGGAGAAGGGACTACGTTCCCTTGGCTTTCCGCTGGAGGTGTGGATCGGGAACGACGCCACCACATTCGACACAGCGCACCTTGCCGGCCTTGTGTTCCTCCTCCGAGACGCAATCGGAGATCAGACGACTGTGCGTACAGGTGCAGGGCGGGCTCATTGGGAGCGGTTGCGGGGCTCGTCCTGATTCTTCGAGGTTCACGGCGTACCTCCGGGAGGGCAAGTAGGAATTGCTAGCAGCTGGGCACTATCGTAATTCTCTTGTATCCGCAATGCAAGATGCAAAATATGGGAATGTGGGCGGTCTCCCTGCTGATACGGAATGTGGGGCCTAAAGGAAGTAATTACATGAGGCTATGACGTCCGAAACATGGCAGTGGCTATTGGTAAAGAACGATCACGGAATTGAGGAAACCCATTGAGGCGGGGGCTCTCATCGGCTCACCTTGGAAGAAGGCTTTCACCCACACCATGCGACGGTGAGGGAGATGCGCTGCGTTATGTATTGCGAAGGAACCGGGGTTTGTCTCTCACGGACACCATCTTCACCAGGTCCCGCACAGACAGGAGGCCCACGACCTTGTTGTCTTCCGTCACGGCGAGGTGGCGAATCCGTTTCTCGGCCATGAGCCTGCTGGCGTCGCGAACGGTACGGTTGATGTCAATTTGAATCAGAGGGTAATTCATCACGGCCCCGACGAGGGTGCTGTTCGCAGGGAGATGGGACGCGATCACTTTCCTCACCACGTCGGTCTCGGTCACGATCCCGACCATTTCGCCGGCCTCAATCACGAGGAGCGAGCCGATCCGCTTCTCCGTCATCGTCTGCGCTGTCTCCAGCACCGTCCGTTCACTCGCAATGGTCTCTATCGTCGTGTGCATGAGCACGCTGAGGGGCCGGTATACGTTGTCGAGGTCACGGATGGGGCCCCCTTCTGAATCGACAAAATAGCGCGCGAGATCTCGGACTGAAATCACCCCAACGATTTCTTCCTTATCCGAGACACAGAGATAGCGGACATGGTTCGCTTCCATGAGATGACTCGCGTCCAGCATGGGGCGATCCGCCGTGATCGTCAGTAGCGGACTGGTCATGATCTGATCCACCATGGTAAGGGAAGGATCGATTCCTTTGGCGAGCACCTTCCGAATCAGATCCGTCTCAGTCACGACTCCCGACTTGCGGGACATCCGCCCTTCTGCATCGGTTGACTCTACCAACAGGGAACCAAGGCTTTTCTCCCGCATACGCTCGGCGGCCTCCACGATCGTGGTCTCGGGCGGGACGACTTCCAAGTATCGGTGCATGAAATCCCCGACCGTGCCTCCTGACCGTACAGTCATAGACGTTCCCTTTCTTCGTGAGACAACATGCTGCCTTCCTGCTGCGCGTCGACCACACGCCGTGAGCCCAGTTCATTCATGAATGATGCGAGCGTATCATTTAGTAATTGCATATGGCGAGCCAGGATAGCGCCGTTGAAGAGCAGGGAACCTTCGATATATCGCTGAAGGAATCAAGGAAATATATCAGCCTGCACGGCCGGTGTGCACGAAGAAAATTCAGAAGGGGCAACGCACCACATCTCCGAGGATGCAGGCAGCGGTAAGTGGCTACAGGGATGGGAGTGCGCCATCGCCCGGAAAGGAAGGAGGCTGTCCAGCGCCCTGATAGGTCTCATGAAAACAACACCCATTACTGGGAAGTTCGCGAGGAAGGTAATGAAAAATCGGAGCGGAGGCAGGTCAGAGAGCTTTTTATCTATCGTGGAGGTCTTGGAGGAGTTTTAGGCTTCCCACCCTTCAGTGGGCCTGCACACCACCCCTGCGCTTGACCTTGATTCCCTTGAATGTTCCTCTCACCGAGGCCCCCGCTCACTAATAAGATAACCGTCTTTCGCGAGAGGTCAATCGCTGGGAATATTCCGTCAGGCCAGGTCACTGAATCACTGTAGCGTAAGAGGGCATGGACGGATCTCAGGCGGCGAGGCTGTGCAGCACTGTCGTGAGTGAGGCCTTCGCTTTCCTGTCCTCGCCGACGGTGCGCTCGCGCAGCCTGCGGACTAACTCCTGGTAGGACGACGAGCGGATAATTTTCTCGAACTGACTGCGGTAATTTTTCACCAGGCTGACCCCGTCCACCACGAGGTCGTAGGCGTGCCACGTCCCGTCTTTGATGTGCAGCCGGTAATCCATCGGGATTTCGACTTTGCTCGACCGCAGCTCGGTCCGCACCTCCGCATAGTTCCCCTCGATCCGTTCAGAGAGATAGAATACTTGTTGTCCCGAATACCCTTCAATTTTTTCGGCATAGCGGTCGGAGAGAAAGCTCTTGAAGAGTTCGACGAATTCGGCCCGCTCGCCGGCTGTGAGGGGAGCCCAGTGGGTCGCGAGTGCACGCTTCGACATCTCCGTGTAGTCGAAGTGGGAAGCGATGACCGCTTCCAGCATATGTCGGCGCGGGATGAGCTTGGCCGGATCCTTCAGCGTCTCGTCTTTGAGGATGCGGAAGACTTCGGTGAGCGTCGAGCGGACCGCCTCAGTGGGGGGCTCCTGGGCCTGGACCGATGAGCCGAGCATGAAGAAGCAAGCCAGCGCGACAAGAAATATGGGAAGGGCGAAGACCGTGCTCTTGGCGATCCAAGGACGGCGCCAGAGACTGTGGCGCGTGAAGGGGGAGACAGGCGCGATCCGACGTTCGAAGTTCGGGGTTCGAAGTTCCGAGAACCTCGAACTTCGGACCTCGAACCCTCGCCCGTCCCGCCAGTCTCGCGCGGCTATCCTCCTGGGGTGCTCTCCTCTTGTCCTAGATGTGCAGGCCATCGACGTTCTGCTGTGCCGAAATGGTTTTTCCGTAGCCTCTTAGCCCGCATTATTCATGACGGTTCGTCGCGAAATCGCTAAGCCGCGTCGCGAGACCGGCGCACGGAGTCTTGAGGACCCGATGCGTACTCGTGCAGTACGGTGAGGGTCCGAGGGGCGAGTCCGCCTGCCGAAGGCCCGTCGTAGCCGCGGATCGGCGATTGCAGCAGAAGCGTTCATGAATAATGCGGGCTAGAACCCTACTCCCTCCATGACCCGTCACTCCAGCACGAATGTTACTTTTAAATCCACGCGATACAAGGCGACTTTGCCGTTGTCGATCACTACGTGTTGCTCCTTCACCCAAGCCGATTTGATGTTGTGCACGGTCTTGGATGCCTTGGTGATCCCGTTCTGAATGGCATCTTCGAAACTTTTCGGAGATTCGACACTCAACTCGATAATCTTTGCTACCGACATGGGACTCCTCCTTTGTTGTACGCGTGAGCGCGGGTTACATTAACGTTGTCACTCTTCAGTATGCCGCTGAAAGGCTCAGCTTCATCCCTAAAATTGTTGAGGAGCAAGCGACATGCCGTCAGGCTGTGGCAACGCCCTATCGGGAGAATGGTGGCAGTGCTTGGGTTTACGGTTAGGGAATGAAGATGAAGGCGGCGATCCGTATCCGATCTCCGGGCAAAGTGCCTCAAACCTCAGAATGCCACTGTTGCAAAGAGCGACAGAATTCACGGTGCCTTCCTCACCGGGCACTCACGCGTGCCGCTTGTGAATCGTAATGTGATTCCCGTCCGGATCCTCGATCTCGCCATCCGGCAGACAGGCGTCTCGAAGACTTCCGTAACGAACGACACGGCCCGCTCCTTCATCTTGTGGACATACGCATCGAGATCGGACACTTCGAATGCCACGACAGCTCCCTTTGCCCCCGGAGTATGGCCCATCTCCGTCGTTGTGATGGCGAAGGTCGAACCGCCAACGTCATATTCCACCCAGATGTTTTGGTAGTGGTAGCTCACGTGCAAGCCAAGCACATGTTCATAGAAAGCTCGCGCCTGCTCCATATGCGAGACCGGATAGACGGTGAAGGCGATTGAGGTGATCATTGAGAGCGTCTCCTTATAACCTAGTCACTATGAGGTTTCTATGTGGTTCGAACTCACCGCAGAATCCCGCTCACGATCATCTCGACCGCTTGCTCAGGGCTAAGCCCCCGCGCCATCAAGGTTTCGAGTTCTTTCTTATCCACGCTGCCGATGGCCGCTTCGTGTGTGACTTTCGCCTCCGGGTGGAAGACTCTCACGATAGGGATTGCACTAGCATGGGCTTGGCCCTGTACGATCTCCATGCAATCGACATGGCCGCGCGCGCCTTTGGCATAGGCTTAGGTGATGCCGATGATCTCGGCCTGTGCTTGGCCCTCCAGCACGACACGCGTCTTGATGAGGCCGCGTGACCGCTCCCCTCGGAGCATCACCGCTTCTTTGAGCGTGATGTGGTCGGTCTTGTGCGCGAAGATCTTCGCGCTGAGTTCGGCGATGCCCTCTTCCCCCACTTCGACGAGATAGTCGATGTCGAGGTTCCCCACTGAACCGGAGAGTAACGAGAAGTCTGAAAAATAGCGGGCGCCTTTTCCGATCTTGATCGTTGCATGTGGAAGGACCTGCATGCCGCCATGGGGGCCGTGGTAGTGGCCTTCGGTGTAGGTCAGCGACGCGCCTGGTCCAATCTCCATGACGGCCTGCATCCGATGTTCTGCCGCTTGCGCGAAGGGAAAGAGACAGTGGGACAGCACCCGCGCCTGTGCCCCTTCGCATACTTGTATGTCGAGCTTGATCTGTTGCACCCCGGTGGGGTGGGCCAGGCCGAAGCACATGTGGATAGGCTGGGCGATCTGCGCGCCCGCCTCAACAATCAGTTTTCCCACGATGGCGTTCGGTGTTTCCTCCATCTCCACGCGGAGGCCGGGAACGGTTCGATGGCTGAGGATGCGATGTCCGTGTGCCACGACATGCGCGATACGCGTATCATCGAGGATCGATGGCTCAGCACCGACCATCGA
>JANYEF010000024.1 GCA_025363325.1 Nitrospira sp.
TTTTCCGTCTGGAAGGTAGAGAAAAATCGTGAGTTCCATCCCTCGAGCGACCTGGGTGTTGCCGCGAACTCCTAATCCGTGGTGAGAAAGATCCGTGACCATGCCATCGCCCATGAGGACTTCGCCGGAAGGGTCTTGGGCCGAGTACATCAACCCGAACTCTACCGGAGGCCGTGGGGCGTGCCTCCGATTAACTGCATCCGCCACCGACTGAAGCCCATTTGCTGATGCGACCTGTGCTCGTTTCATGAAGGCACCTCCTTGTTCCTGCTATGGTCTCAGATGCTGCCGTCTTGGTCCGAGGGGGTAACGCGATCTCATAAGAAGAATCGCAGATGATTCTTCTCCTCCAACGTCAGGGTCTCCATCTTCACTCCAAATTGACATCCTTCAACCCAGGAGACCTGGCTCTTGGTAATGCAGAAGGGCTCTTCCATTCCAGGAAGGTCGATGAAGAGGGTCACTTCCATCCCGGGTGTGACCGATCGACTCCCGCGAATGCCGATCCCGCTCGACGAGAGATTAGTGACAATGCCGTCACCCATCAGCATCTGCCCAGAGTCCATGCCGGAATAAAGCAAAGAGAGGAGTGTCGGGGTACGGCTGCCATGCCGACGATCGGATTGAGCAGGGAGTTTAGCTACTGTGGAGACGGGAGCGGCGGTGTGACGACCCATGATTTCCTCCGTGACATTGGATCGAGGCTTAGACGATACGGAATGCCGTTCGTTGATCGCCTAAGGACGACAGGCTGACATTTTTCCAGATAAGGTCTTGCAGCCGTTTCCGTTCATCTGCTGACAGTTTTGGGAATGTGACGGCAAACGAGTCGCTGGCGATCCAGGAGACGGTGACGCCGGTGAGGCACATGGGGGCCTGTCCATCCTCAAGGTAGAGGTGCAGGGTGAGGTTGCTTCCCAGCGAGCTCCCGGTCGTCCCCAAGATCTTACAGCCAGTTTTGGAGAGGTCTTTTAGCGTTCCTTCTCCTGTGACGATTCGCGCACCTTCTTCTCCGGAGTATTTGATTCGGTATCGAATCGGCGCTCGTTCTGCAGAGCGCCGATCCAAGAGCGAATGAGGTTTCTGGTTGTTGATCTTAAAAACGGGGTGACTCAGCTTCATCGGTGTCTCCTCACTGGTTCCGCCGCGGCTCCTCTGTCCCCTGCGACAGTCTGAGAATACCGCATCCAGAAATTTCGACCATCCCTCAAGAGAGGGGATTACGGCCCCACCAGAAGGGGGGAGTTGGGCGCTAAGGCGCAATGGGAGAGGGTTCCCTGGCAGGATAGCCACACGAGACAGACCGAACAGACTAAATGAACAAGACCGACTGGCAGACCTTTTCAGGATCTTGCTGAATGTCTTTGGTAGGCTAGGCAGAGGGGGGTGACGACTGTCAAAATACAGTGGCTGAATTGCCTTCGGTGATTTTGCGGCGGAGTTCCTGGCTCTCGAAAAAAATGATACCGCGATCGCTGCCGGTCTCGTATCGGAGGCTCACATCGGTCTCGAATCCAGTCCAGCTGAAAAACTTAACGGGGCCGCCGGCGATCTGACCCGGTGTGCGATCGAGCGAGCCATAGAGGGATTGGAGATAGACAAGAATCTGATCGTGGGTTGCCTTGCTTTGGTAGCGGACGGTGACACGCGCGAATTGGCCTTCGGAGGTCACAAATCGCATGGAGTCGACCTTCACCGGGCCAAGTGAAGGAACCCCGGTCTTCAGTTCATAGGTTTGAGACTGACCGGTGTCTTCGATTTTGATGAAGGTGTCGGTTTCCGAAAATGTCGCGCCCCAGGGTATCCCCTCGAATCCGTTAGGATCGTTCTGCATCGGCACGGCAAATGCCAGGGTGCCCTGCAGAATGAGGGAGAAGCATATGCAGATGAGGGAAGTGCGACGGACCCAAGGGGCTGTGTGGGAACAGCGAGGCATGTTACTCCGCTGAGTCGGTGATGCGGTCATTGAATCGAGGAGTGAGGGTGCGGCTGTCGATGAAAATATAGCCTCGCTCTGTGTTCGCGTGGTAGGTCAGGTTGATTTCCGTATCGGTTCCGCGCCATGTATATTGCTGATTGAGGCCTCGCATCATCTGCCCGGGGATGCGCTCAAGGGAACCGAACTGTTGTTCGAGATAGGCGAGGATCTGCTTGTGTCGATCGGTGCCTTGATAGCGGATGGTCACACGGGCAAATTGGTCATCGACCGACAAGAAGCGGACACTCTCAACCGGGATACCGGCATACGACGGCGCACCGTCCCTCGATCGGAACTCGTTCACATGCGGACCTGGCGTGGTGACTTCCAAGTCGGGCTTCGCGGTCAGGGCAACACCCCAGGTCATGCTCTGGAATCCGTTCGGATCGTTCACCAGCGGTACCGCATGGGCGGGAGAGGGGCCGATCAGACAGAACAGAAGCCCCAACAGGGCAAGATGTTGGCCCGCGTGAATTCTCTGCCGTCCGATCATGTCCAAACGCTACCATGGCCGATCGTATGGCGCAACTCCCTCAGTTTTGTTGAGAATGTCTTGAGGCATGGCTTATAATGCGCGCGTTTTTCCATGTGCGTAGCGGCGAGGCACCGACACGATGATTGAAAGCGATGCATTTGTCCAAGCGCTACAAGATATTGGGGTGGATTTCTTTACGGGGGTCCCAGACTCGATCCTGGGGGGTATCATCGCCGAGTTGATGGCGCGGCGCCTCTACACCCCGGCCGTTCGGGAAGATGAAGCGGTCGCCATGGCCGCCGGGGCCTATATGGCCGGCAAGATTCCCGCTGTCTTGATGCAGAACTCTGGGCTTGGGACATCACTGAATACGCTCATCTCCCTCAACTATATCTATCAGCAGCCCTGTATTCTGATCGTGTCCTGGCGTGGTCAAGGTGGCAAGGATGCGCCGGAGCATCTGGTGATGGGCGAAGTCATGCCGCAGTTTCTCGATACGATGAAGATCCCTCATCGGACGCTGACGGAAAAGACGGCCATCGACGATCTGAAGTGGGTGGCCGAAACGTTTATGAAGAAACGGATTCCCGTGGCGCTGAATATCACAAAGGGTGTCGTGAAGGGGTTGCATCCATGAGGCCGGAGCAGGGGACCATGCAGAGCCGGGCCATGGCGATGGCCGCGTTGTTGGAATTGCTCACCGACCAGCCCGTCATCATTTGTAATGGATTTCCGTCTCGCGAGGCGCAGAAAATTGCCGACCGGCCGACTCATTTCTATATGATCGGATCGATGGGATCGGCGGCGGCG
>JANYEF010000051.1 GCA_025363325.1 Nitrospira sp.
AAGATTGAGTCATGAAAATGATTTGCACAGCGGTCGGCGAGGTGATGGGTACGGTCTTCCTGGCTGGTGTATCTTACGGTTTGGTGAATGAGTCGAAGAAGAGGGCTCGCCGGTAATAACGGGATCACCGGTATATAGTACAAGTTGACCAGGTTGATTTTGGCCTACAGCGTCTACGATTCGCCCTTCAAGAAATTCTATTAGGATACTGAGAAAGTCCTTTGGCAGCGTTTCCTGTCCACCTGTGCTGTGCTGGGAGACTACAGACTTGCCCGAGTGGAGCACGTGGGTGCTTCAATAACTGCTGCTCCCTCGACATCGCCCTCAATCCTGCCATGACGTGCTTTCGTTGCCTCGTGTCTATCCCCATCGGTGGCTGCTTTCGTGATCGCTTCCGTGAAGTATTCCACGGGGAGGCCACGCTTCAACATTCGATGGGCCTGAGTATAACTTCGCGGGGGGAGGTTCAACGAATCAGGACTTCGAGTCCTGATACTCCTCGTGCCAGGCCATCTGAATCGCTTCCAGGATTTTTTCATTCGATTTTTTGGGATCGTCCTTGAAGTCGGGAAGCGCCACGATCCAGGCATGCATGTCGGTGAATCGAACCGTGAGCGGGTCCGTCTCCTGATGTTCTTCGACTAAACGGATCGCAATATCCTCGGTATCTTGCCACATCAGATCCATTGTTCGTTCCTTAGTGATGGGTGATCAGTGATGTGTGATGCGTGAAATTCTGAGGGCGGGGTCTTCTGATCGTCCGGCTCGTCACCCCATCACTCGTCACACGTCACTGAACTCTGACAGCTTCTTGTTCTCCAAGGCTTCCTTTAACGATGTGTCCATCAAGACTTCGGCGAGGTGATGGGTGGCCTTTTCGAGATCAGCCATCTTGGCTCGAATGACCTTGTGATCTTTTCCGGATTTGGTCGCCTCGACTGCGGCCATCGAGGCCCTGATCAAGGACAGGTCTTCTTCCCCCACCAGGTGAGCGCCTTGCTTGAGAGCCTTCTCTGTCGCCATGAGAATGGCCGCAGCTTCGGTTCTGGCTTCAATGAGCTGGCGCGCTTTCAAGTCGTCGGAGGCGAACTTGTACGATTCGCCGATCATCCGTTCGACTTCGTCGTCGCTCAAGCCGTACGACGGTTTTACGGCTAGCGATTGGGTGTCGCCGGTGCGAACATCCCTTGCCGAGACATTTAGAATTCCGTTTGCATCGATTAGGAACGTGACTTCGATACGTGGGACTCCGGCTGGCAGCGGGGGGACCTTCAGCCGAAAGCGGGCTAGACTGCGGTTGTCCTGCACCAGTTCGCGTTCGCCTTGGAGGATATGGATATCCACGCCGGTTTGGCCGTCGACATAGGTCGTGAACATTTCTTTGGCACTGGCCGGGATGGTCGTGTTGCGTCGTATCAAGCTGCTCATCACTCCGCCCATGGTTTCAATGCCAAGAGAGAGGGGTGTCACGTCAAGGAGCAAGAGATCGGTCGTTCCGCCACTGAGAATGTCGGCCTGGACGGCCGCGCCGAGCGCGACGACTTCGTCGGGATTAAGTTCGCAGTGAGGTTCCTTGCCGAACAGAGCTTGAACACGCTGCCGAACGAGAGGCATACGAGTTGAGCCGCCAACAAGGACCACCTCATCGATATCGTTCGGAATGAGGCTTGCGTCTTTCAGGGCGAGACGGCAGGGCCCGAGCGTGCGCTCCACCAATTCCATGGTGAGGGATTCGAGCTGATCACGCGTGAGATCTCTCGTATACCGGCCGTTACTCTCCGGCAGCTCGAGGATGGCCGTAGTCTTCAGCTCATCGGAGAGTCTGATCTTTGTCCGTTCAGCCTCCAGTCGGACCGCCTGCATATGGTCGGGATAGGCGTTCAAGTCGAGTCCATGTTGTTCGCGGATTTCCTTTACGAAGAGATCTGCGATCTGGCGATCGAAGTCATCGCCTCCGAGATGTGTGTCGCCGTTGGTCGCAAGGACTTCAAAGATGCCGTTCTTGAGTTTCAGGATGGAAATATCGAAGGTTCCCCCGCCAAGGTCATAAACGGCAATCGTGCCTTGAGTCTTCTGTTGGAGCCCATAGGCCAGCGAGGCAGCGGTCGGTTCATTGATAATGCGTAACACCTCGAGCCCTGCAATCATGCCCGCATCCTTCGTCGCTTGCCGCTGGCTATCGTTGAAATAGGCGGGGACGGTGATGACGGCTTTGGTAATGCTCTCGCCGAGAT
>JANYEF010000137.1 GCA_025363325.1 Nitrospira sp.
GCGTCGTAAATGAGCAGGCGATCGGCCAGAGTTTCGCCGATGTCGAGAATTTCCTTGATTGCTTCCGATGCTTGAAGAATGCCCATGGTTCCAGCGAGGGCTCCCAGGACGCCGGCTTCTTGGCAATTCGGAACGAGTCCAGCCGGAGGTGGCTCCGGGTAGAGACAGCGGTAGCAGGGATAGCCGGCATGGGGCTTGATCGTCGTCAGCTGACCTTCAAAGCGGAACATGCTGGCAGAAATGAGCGTCTTCTTGGCGAAGAAGCAGGCGTCGTTCACGAGAAAACGCGTGGCAAAATTATCAGAGCCGTCCAGCACGATGTCGAATTGGGACACCAGCGGTAGAATATTGTCGCTGTCGACGTTCTGGTGATACGTCTTGATCGTGATCTCCGGGTTGATCGCTGCCAGGGTTTTGCGGCCAGACTCCACTTTCGGCATGCCGACCGTGGCCGTGGAGTGCAGGATTTGCCGCTGCAAGTTCGAGAGATCGACGACATCGCCATCGACCAGACCGATGGTGCCGACACCGGCGGCAGCAAGATAGAGTCCGGCAGGCGAGCCGAGCCCACCGGCGCCGATGAGCAAGACTTTCGCCTTGTTCAGCTTCATCTGGCCCTTGCCACCGACCTCGCTGAGAATAATCTGACGGCTGTATCGTTCTATCTGTTGTTCAGTGAGTTCCATAAAGTCCGTGATCAGTCATGTGTGATGCGTGATGAGTTACGATTCAAGATTGGGTAGAGCCTTCTTTAAGACTACCCATCACTCGTCACACGTCACTTTTCACTTTCCCTACTCCACTACATTCAATTCGATCGGATCGACGATGATGCCCTTCTTGCGAAGGCTCGCGATCGCACGTTCGATTTCCGTGCTGTCCCCGGTCAGCTCGAGATCCATCCACCCGGTGGTTTCTCGAACGTCGGCTCGCCGGACGTTCGTGACGACCTTGAATTCGTGACCGATCTGATAGATGACCGGTTCTTTGATCTTGTCTTCTGGAAACCGAATGTGAACACGTATGTTCGCCATGGCTAGCCTCCCGCAATGGCGGGCACGATCGAGACTTCGTCGCCGTCTTTGAGCGAAGTCTCTTTGCCCTTGAGGAATCGAATGTCTTCCTCGTTGACGTAAATATTCACGAAACGACGAAGCTCTCCGGTGTCGTCGCAGAGGCGATCCTTAATCCCAGGGTGGGAGGCGTTCAAGGTGTCGATCATCTCGACGATCGTGTGGGCCTGTGTGTCGACCTCTCCCTGTCCCTTCGTCAGAGGACGGAGCGGAGTTGGAATGCGAACTTTAATCATACGTCACCACGACCGTGTTTCCCTATCTTAAAGGTTTGCTCAAAACTGACAAGACTCGGCTGAATGCGGTGGGGCCTGCCGACCGCATCGCTCACGGCTTCCTGCGTCTTTAAGCCATTGCCGGTGATATAGGCGACCGTCACGTCGCTTTTCTTGATCGTGCCTTGCTTTACCAACTTCTGGAGCACGCCGATCGTCACGCCGCCGGCGGTTTCTGCGAAGATCCCTTCGGTTTGCGCCAATAGCTTGATCCCTTCCACGACTTCGTCGTCCGAGACCATGTCCATGGCGCCCTTGCTCTCGGCGGTCGCTTTGAGGGCATAGTACCCGTCGGCGGGATTACCGATGGCCAGCGACTTGGCGATTGTTTTAGGTTTCACCGGTTTGAAGAAATCACGTCCCGCCTTGAAGGCCGTGGAAATGGGGGAACAGCCCTCAGCTTGCGCCCCGTTGATCTTCGTCCGCACGTCGTCGACGAGACCCAAGGCCTTCATTTCATGGAGGCCCTTCCAGATCTTGGTCAGGAGCGAGCCAGACGCCATGGGGATGACCACTTGGTCCGGCGTGCGCCAGCCCAGTTGCTCCACGGTTTCGAACGCCAGCGTCTTCGAGCCTTCCGCATAGTAGGGACGAATATTGATATTCACAAAGGCCCAGGCATGTTCGCCGGCGATCTCACTGCAGAGGCGATTGACGTCGTCGTAATTGCCTTCGACCTCGACCACGTTCGGCTTATAGATCAAATTCCCGAGGACCTTAGCGGCTTCCAAATCGCCAGGAATGAACACGTAAGCGCGCATTCCCGCAGCCGCCGCATGGGCGGCGACGGAATTGGCCAGATTGCCGGTCGAGGCACAGGCAATGGTTTCAAATCCCAACTCGCGAGCCCTGGTGATGGCTACAGCGACCACCCGATCTTTGAATGACAGCGTCGGATGATTGACCGTATCGTTTTTAATGTAGAGCTCGTCCAATCCGAGGTAGGCGCCGAGATTCTTGGCGCGCACCAACGGGGTCATCCCGGCATGCGGGCCGAGAAAGGTCGGCCCTTCCACCGGGAGGAGATCGGCATAGCGCCAGATACTCTGTGGCCCGTCCTGGATCTTCCTGCGGGAAATGCTCTTCTTGATCTCCTCGTAGTTGTATTTCACTTCGAGGGGACCGAAGCACATCTCGCAGACATGGATCGCCTTCGTCGGATATTCTTTTCCGCACTCGCGGCAGACGAGCGCCTTCATTTTGGCCATGGTGAATCCACCTCGCTCCGTCAATGATTACGGCCGGACGGCACAGCCGGCAAAAGGATCGCCGTCATCGAACAGTTCGGTAATCGTCGGGTGCGCTCCGCAGAGCGCGCAGTCGGGATTGCGTTTCACTTTGATTTCTCTGAACTGCGTCTTGCGTGCATCGAAATCCAGGAGCCGATTCGTGAGAGGATGACCGATACCCAGAATGAGTTTCAAGGCCTCAGTCGCTTGGATCGTTCCAATGATGCCGGCTAACACGCCGATCACGCCCGCCTCCTGGCAGGAGGCCACCAGCCCGGCCGGCGGAGGAGTCTTGAAGACGCAACGATAACAGGCGGACTGCTTCGGCACAATGGTCGTCACGCGCCCATCGAAGCGGAGGATGCCGCCGTGGACTACAGGTTTTCCGGCAAAGAAACAGGCGTCGTTGATCAAAAACTTGGTTGTAAAGTTGTCGACCCCGTCGATGACGACGTCGTATTCGCTGATGATCTTCAGCGCATTGCCCGCCGTGAGCCGCTCTTCGTACATCGAGACTTGGACGTCGGGGTTCAAGGCCTGAATCTTCTCTTTGCCCGAGAGGACTTTGGGACGGCCTATGTCCGACGTATGGTGAAGAATTTGGCGTTGAAGATTGGTCAGATCCACCACGTCGCTATCGATGAGGCCGATGGTGCCGATTCCAGCTGCGGCCAGATAGAGCGCCGCCGGCGAACCAAGGCCTCCCGCGCCGACCAGGAGAATCTTGGCCTTGGCGATCTTCTTTTGCCCCTTGCCACCAACTTCAGGTAAAAGGATATGCCGACTATAGCGGCTAATTTGGTCTTCGGTAAATTCCATTTTAGCTGTCAGCCTTCAGCCTTCAGCCTTCAGCTCGGAGCTGACTGCTGAAAGCTGATAGCTTCCCTGCTCAGATATTAAAGTACTTCTCGATACTGATATATCGCTCGCCTGTGTCACAGAGGATGGTGACCACGTTCTTGCCAGGTCCAAGTTCTTGGGCCACTTTCTGCGCGGCGAACACGTTGGCCCCGGCAGAAATTCCCACCAAGAGACCCTCCTTCTTCGAGAGCTGCTTGGCTGTTTGATAGGCCTCGTCGTCTGTCACGGTCATCACACGGTCGAGAATGGCCCGGTTCAACACTTTCGGGATAAACCCCGCGCCGATGCCCTGAATCTTATGGGGTCCTGGTTCCCCACCGGATAAGACCGGCGATCCAGCCGGTTCAACTGCAATTACTTTCACGTTGGGATTCCGCTCTTTGAATAATTCCCCGCATCCGGTAATGGTCCCGCCCGTGCCCACTGCCGCCACAAAGGCATCGATCTTTCCGTCGAGCGCCTCGAGAATCTCGATCGCCGTGGTCTTCTTATGCATGGCCGGATTGGCCGGATTGGAAAACTGATCCGGCATAAAGTACGACGGATTCTGCGCGATGATGCTTTCCGCTTCGCGAATCGAACCCCTCATCCCTTCCCATGCCGGCGTCAAGATGAGTTGCGCGCCATAGGACGACAAGAGACTCGCCCGTTCCATGCTCATGCTTTCCGGCATCACAAGGATCAGCTTATACCCACGGACGGCTGCGACTAAGGCGAGCCCAATCCCGGTGTTTCCGCTGGTCGGTTCGACGATCGTGCCGCCCGGCTTTAATGCGCCCAGTCGTTCCGCCTCGTTGATCATATTGAGGCAGATTCGATCCTTGACGCTTCCACCGGGATTGAAGAACTCAACTTTTCCATAGATCGTCGCCCCGCCTGTCGGGGATAGCCGGTTCAGGCGGACGAGGGGAGTCCGCCCGATGAGTTCGGTAATGTCATTGTGCAGTGGCATCGTCACCGGCCACCTCCCATATAAAACAAGAACTCAACCCGGTCGCCGTCGTTCAGGCTGGTGGTGGCGAGGTGATTCCGGTCCAACATGGTGTCGTTGACTTCGACCGCAACCATTTGCGGTTCGATTTTTTTGGCCTGGAGGAGGTCGAGGACCGTTCCTCCTAAAATCTCTTCTGCCTTGCCATTGATTTTGACCTGCATGAAGACTCCTAACATGGCCAAGAGATTAAACAATTTCAACACGTTATCAAACGGACTTTGCCATTGTCAAGGTAACGGAAGTGGCCGGCTCGCGGCTTGACTTTGTCTGTGATCCGTCGCCACTATGCCGTCTTTTGGACGAGCAATGGCATGTGGAAACGCAACTTCATGTTCAGGTCCGCTGAGGCCACGCCGCTTCAAGAATCGGAAAACGAGCTGTTTCACGATACCGATCCTGCCATGGATAGCACTGGACTCCAGTTAGAGAAGTTTTTGTCGGTGTGGATTCAAGGCGAGGGGGAAGACGAAAAACCGACGGCCTTCACGAGCATGTATGTCCGCACGGCGACATTGGATTTCCAGAAGCGGGTAGGATTTCTGCAACCCCTCCAAGGCCGCTCACACCAGATCAAACAGTTGCTCACGCCGGGCCAAAAACAGTTTCTACAGCAGTGGCTCGCCACCTTGGCACCCCAGGCCTGGGAGGCCACGGACGATCATTTCAAGATGTTGTTTGAACTCGAATAGCAATGAACGCAGTCCTCGCCCACTCCATCGTGCGGTCGCTATGTTTCGTCGTGCTGATGCTCGCGGTTCCGGTCGGGGCCGGGTGGAGCGCGACAGTGGAGGTCTACTATTCGCCGGACGATGCGCCACTCGATCGCCTGGCGACGCTCTATGGGCATGCACACCGCTATCTCTATGTGGCGGTCTATGTGCTGACCTCTCCCCGTGCCGTGGAGGCGATGGTTGCCGCGAAGAAGCGGGGAGTCGATGTGCGATTGATCACCGATCGGCAGCGCACCGAGGATGTCAAGCAGCGTACAGCACTCCATGCGCTGGATTTAGCCGGTATTCCCATTGTAGTGAACAAGCACGATAGACTGATGCACCTGAAGCAGGTCGTGATCGACGATGAGCTGAATGCCTCCGGCTCGATGAATCACACGACGAGCGGAAACCGTTACAACGATGAGCGGCTCGACGTCATTACTGATCACGCAATCACCGTCAAGGCACGAGAGAAATTCCTTGCGATGTGGGACGATCACAATCGGTACCAGGCGTGGGATGCGCACTGAGCAACATGGCAGACTCGATCGAACAGACCGA
>JANYEF010000092.1 GCA_025363325.1 Nitrospira sp.
TGGAAAGACGTCAAGCCGCTGATGGAAAAACATCTCAGCCACCTGTCTATCCCTGTGTATGTGTATAGCACCTATCATTCTGGGGTTCAGGCAGAGGAAAAGGGCTAAGCAGGTGCGAATCAGAATAGTGAGGGAGAGGCCGAGCCAATCCTCTATGCTCGTGCAACGCGCGGTCTCACCATCCTTCTTGCTCGCTGAACGAGCATGATAAAAAGGATGGGAAGGACACCCACGTTGGTCCTGTGCTCCCGGAACGCGCGCCCTGAGAAGGGCCTCGTTCGACGGCCGCACGTAGACCAACATGGGTGCCCTTCCAAGAAAGGAAAAACTAGCGAGCTTGGAAGGATTATTTAGAAGGATGAGGGGCTTTCGATGCGCGCAATGAAGGAGAGTTCGGCTGCTCTCTTTATCGCAAAGTGGGAAAGTCGAAAGACCCTCGTTCGGGCTGCTGGCACGTCCCAGCGTGTCAGCACCGATCAGATCAATCGCGTGGGGGTTGTTTCCTATCATTCAGAAGCTGATAATGCAGCTCATTCATTAATCAGTGTCGAACCGGTCGACTGACTCAATCACAACACGGGAGGTTTAACGATGAAATTTCGAAATGCCTTGTTGATAGTTACGTTAGTGATGATCCCTGGCAGTGTCTGGGCATATGGTGATAGTAGTGGTGGTGGTAATGAAGGTTGTAAAGTGAAATTTTCAAAACACATGCCAGCTCATGGTGCAGAGGTGGCGGCAAAATCTGATTTTTCAGTTTTCGTATCCGGTGAAACCAATCCGAACAGTATCAAGGTCACGATAAAAGGTCAGTCCGTACCGGTCACCGTGACACCTAAAAATCAGGGCTTTCAGGTAGCCGGCATACTCCCTGACACACTAAAAGGAGCCTTCGCAAAAATTAACATTACTGCTAAAGGCCCCAGTCAATGCGATGCCAGCGACGGATGGCTGGTGAAAGTGACTGAGTAATCTCGTCATCGGCTTACATGATGATTCGATACTGCCAGAATGGAATTGTCAAAATGAGTTGGGAGACTTTTCTCATAGCATGTGATGGGGTCAGAGAAGGAATTCCCCTCGACGCGCGCAGTTGAGAATCGGCTCGGCCGCCGTTGCTGTGTATATGAGGTGATTCCGTCAGTGCTATGTGGGGAGAGTGGTAACGAGCAAGCTTGGGAGGGGGAGGGGAGCAGCCAGACCATTCTTCTGGCTCGCCGGGGTCGCACGATCGGAATGTGCTCCCTTGATGCGCGCAGTGAAGGACAGTCTGGCTGTTCCCTTCTTGGAGGAAAATGAGAAAGGCGACGAGGCGCGTATAATCTTTGCGGCGCGTAGCAGGCCTGCTCTCAAGACTGTTTGTCGAATACTTCGGTAACGAGTAGATATCCTCTGTTCGTCCTTCCCCCTCCATGTCGAGGCTTGGGCTTCTGGTTTACTTGACACCAGTTTCCGCTACCCCGGCCTTCACGTCGAACTCCATCAGACTGAGATAGCCCAGTGTTGAGTACCGCCGCTTGGAATGATAGAAGCGCTCGATGAAATCGAACACGTCGGCTTTAGCGTGGCGCTCGTTGTGGGGACCTCGGCAGCACTCTCAGTCACTGGCGCGCTCAGCAATCTTGCGCTCGTCACACTCGGCAACGTCCTCGGCGGGATCGTCCCTTGTCGCGTGGGTCTATTGGTCGATGTATTTGAGAAGTTCAGATTAGTAACTACTCAGGTAGATAGGCTGAAGGATTTTAGTCTTCAGCCTATCTGCCTGAACACCTGAGTAGTTACCGGATTAGATCACAGGAGTCCCCACATCATGAATGCTCCTCGCACGATCGTCGGTATCTTAGTCGGGGGCGGACCGGCCCCCGGCATCAACAGCGTGATTAGTGCGGTCACGATCCGAAGTATCCTCGGCGGATGCGACGTGGTCGGGATCCTCGACGGATTCAAATGGCTTATGGAAGGCAGCCTGAGCCAGGTCAGGCCTCTTTCGATCGAAGAGGTGAGTCGCATTCACTTCCGAGGCGGGTCGTATCTGGCCACCTCGCGGGCGAATCCGACGAAGAAGGCCGAGTCTCTCGCAAGCGTCCTGTCCTCCTTGATGAGGCTGGGCATCACGCGCCTGGTGACCATCGGCGGAGACGATACGGCCTGCTCGGCGCTCAAACTGGAGGAACAGGCGGCCGGGCGCATTCAAATCGTGCATGTGCCGAAGACCATCGATAATGACCTCGATCTTCCGTATGGCATTCCGACGTTCGGTTTTCAAACGGCCCGGCATGTCGCCGTCGAGATCGTCCAGAATCTCATGGTGGACGCCCACACCACGTCGCGCTGGTACTTCGTCGTGACCATGGGACGCAAAGCCGGCCATTTGGCTCTCGGAATCGGCAAGGCCGCAGGCGCCACGCTCACCGTCATTCCCGAGGAATTTGGAGAGCGGCCCGTGAGACTCCAGCGCCTGTTGGATCTCGTGATCGGGACGATGATCAAGCGTCTTAGCGGAGGGCGCTCCGACGGGGTGGTCGTGTTGGCGGAAGGACTGATCGAGATCCTTGACCCGCAAGACCTGGGTGGATTGGACCATGTCGAGCGGGATGAACATGGCCATATGCGGTTAGCAGACGTGGATATCGGCGATGTGCTCCGGCGTGAAGTGACGAAGGGTATGAAAGCCTTGGGACTTGCCACAAGCATCGTCGCCAAAAATGTGGGTTATGAATTACGCTGTGCGGACCCGATTCCGTTCGATATGGAATACACCCGCGATCTTGGCTATTGTGCAGCGCAGTTTCTTCTCGATGGAGGCACGGCGGCCATGGTATCGATTCAAAATGGCCGATTTACGCCGATTCCGTTCACGCAGATGGTGGATCCCGCCAGCGGCCGGGCGAAAGTTCGGATGGTGGATATCACGGCGCAGTCGTACCAGATTGCGCGCCAGTACATGATTCGACTGTCCGACGAAGACTTCAAAGATTCGGTGGCACTGGGCCGCTGCGCGGCCCTCGCAGGGCTGTCGCCGGAGGCCTTTCGCAGCCGGTTTCAGCCTGTCGGTTCGAATGTGCAGGGAGCTCAAGTGAAAGGAGGCGCAACATGAATGTGCTCGTGGCGACGGATGGATCGAAGTATGGGCGATGGGGGCTGAACTGGGTGGCCAAGCTGCCGTTCGTCGAGCCGGCAAAGGTGACGGCGCTGCATGTGCTGGATCTCAGCGCGCTCCGCGCGCCGTTTCTATGGCAGCCGGTGATGGCCGGCAGCGAGCGGTACATTCAGGAAGAAATACATCGCATGGAAGCGCGCTCGGTCAAAACCCTCAAGGAGGCCGCACAGCAGTTAGCGGCGCTGAAGCTCAAGGGCACAGTCCGCAAGGAGCAAGGGGCGATTGCACCGGTGATTTTGAAACGCGCGCCGAAACGGGACGGGCTTCTGGTGGTGGGCAGTCAAGGCCTCGACGCCCTCGACCGTTTCATGCTCGGCAGCGTGTCGACGAATCTCATCCATCATGCAACCTGCCCTGTGCTTGTCGTCAAGGACGAGGCGGCACCGTTGCAGCGGATCACTTTGGCGACCGACGGATCGGACGCATCGGCTCACGCGCTTGAGTTTGTACTGACCAAGTTTCAGCCGGATCGTTCGACCGGCAAGGGCGGGCGGGTGCCGATCCATGTGAGCGTGATCCATGTGATGCCGTTCCTCAAGTACCCGGAGTTGAAGGAAGCAGGCCACAAATTAATTGAACAGAGCGTGCAGAAGCTGATCCAGGCAGGATTTACGGCCGAGGCTGTCTGTCAGCTTGGGAAGCCTGCGGAAGTGATCATGAAGGTGGCCTCCAAACACCGTGCCGATCTGATCGTGATGGGGGCCAAGGGGCTGGGCGCCATTGCCCGGTTCCTCCTCGGGAGCGTGTCGACGCGGGTGGTGCAGCACGCAAACTGTTCCGTGCTCGTCGTTCGATGACACGGTTATTCTTGTAACCGAGGCTGAGAGAGGCGTATTATGGCGTTGAATGTTTTAGCTGCGCCACAACCGCCATGGGAGCTGTTCAGAACGTTTCAACGAACTTATCGACAGGCTCGTATTGATAGAAGGTGTTGTGGCAACGATCCGCTCATTGTTCTCCTTCCTCGTCTTCGCGCTGCTTTTATGCACCATATTCCCGGTCGCGCAGATCGGGCGGTCGGTCGATACTGGGGCTGAACAAGCCGGCGATGTCAGTGCCACCGGGGTGGCGACCGATTCCGAGGACGATTCGTCGCAAGACACGCCGGACGACTGCGTCGTTTCTCGCGTGAGTCTGTCGGATTGCAAATCAGGCCGCTCTCATGCCTCGATGAACGAGATTCCTCCGTTCACCCTTTTGATCTCCCGATTGATTCATCCTCCGACCGCACACAGGTAGCGCAGAGGCGACGGTTTGTTTCGTCGTTGATCTCGTTCGAACAGCCTAGTTGTGACTCCAAGGAGGCAGCGCATGCCGGCTCGGCTTTGGAATTGCGTCGTATTGATAACCGTGATGGTGGCGTGGATGAGTGGAACGCCGATGCCGTCCTTCGCCCAGGTGAAAGACGAGACGCGCACGTTCGACCTCGACCGCATCATTGACTTGGCACTGGAACGGAACCCGATGATCGCAGGCGCTCAGAGTGTGATCGAGCAGAATGAGGGCAGCCAGATCCAAGCCGGCGCCTATCCCAACCCCACGGTCGGCGCCCAGACGGCGAATGCCACGTCTCGAGACCCCAGCACCGGGACGCGTTTGACCGAGTACGGTGTGACGGTGCAACAGCCGCTGGAATGGCCGGGCAAGCGGGCGGCCAGGCGGAACGCGGCTGACGCCGGTCTGGCCGGGGCGACGGTCGGCCTCGAAGAAGCCAAGCTCAATCTCATTGCGGAGGTAAAAGGAGCGTTCTACGACTTGCTGCTGGCGGGACGGACGGTAGAACTTCTTCAGCAGAACTTGGATATTGTTCAGGAAGTGGCGCGCATCGTGAAAGCCCGCGTCCGATCCGGCGAAGGCCCGCAATTCGAAGCAGTGAAGGCGGACGTGGAGGTGCTCAAGGCCAAGCAGGAGATCACGAAAGCCAAGAATGCCGTGCGCGTGAAACAGGTGGGATTGGACACCTTGACGGCGGGGGCCTTGGGGCCTCGGTACAAGGTGCAGGGAGACTTCCGGTCACTCCAGGCTCGTCTCAGCCCTGAGCAAATTGCGTCGAGGGACCTGTCGCAACATCCCATTCTCAAACGCCAGGGAAAACTGGTGGAGCAGGCTGAATTTACCGTCGCGAAGGAGCGGCAGGGCCGTGTGCCGGATGTCACTCTGTTTGGCGGGTATACCAGAGAATTGGGCCGCGAGGCAGTGGTGGGGGGCGTGAGTCTGCCGACGCCCTTATGGTATCGGCAGCAAGGGCACATTGCGACGGCACTCGGTACTCAACGAAAAGAAGAGGCAGAGCTGATTCGCATCAGAAACGACCTGACCCGCGCGATCAATCAACATGCGCGAGAGGCAGAGACGGCGCAAGAACAGATTCTCGTATACGAGGAAGGGCTCTTAAAGGAAGCGCAAGAGGCGCTTCGGATTGCCCAATTGAGCTTCCGACAGGGCGCCTCCAGCCTCCTGGATGTTCTCGATGCCCAACGGGTCCAACGCCAGGTTGCTGTGGATTACAATCAGGCACGCTTCGAACTCTCCCTGGCGCTGACGAGACTTGAACGTGCGGTGGGTGGTCCACTCTAAATTGTGAATGGAGCAGGTGCGAGGGATGGCCATTTCTCCTGACCGATGTACGAATCGATGCGCGCGTCCTGCGCGCCCGCGAAGCCGTCTAAGTGCGACGTGCAAGGTCTTTTTCGGCATGCTGCTGTTGGCATCCTTTACGGGCTGTGACCGTGCGCCGGTCCCGGCGGAGGAGAACAAGGCGATACGTGCGTCGGACGGGGCACGTCTTATTCGGCTCCTGCCGGAACAACTCACCAAGTCCGGCGTGACGGTGGAGCCGGTCGGACGAACGGCATTCAGTACCTACCGTGACTTTCCCGGTGTCGTACGGCCAAACGAGCACGCGTCGGCGGATATTACGACCCTCGTGCGCGGGCGGGTGGCCGAGGTGTATGCCGATTTGGGACAGATGGTCGAGCCCAACCAGCTGTTAGCAGTGATCCATAGCGGTGACCTCGGACTCGCCCAGTCGGCCTATCTCAAGGCCCGCGCACGACGACACGTGGCGGAACAGGCCTATCAGCGGGCGCAGTTTCTTTTCGCAGAGAAAGTCATCGGCCAGGCGGAGGCGCAGCGCCGCGAAGGAGAGATGATCAGCATCCGTGCCGACGCGCAGGAGGCGCGGGAAGGACTCCGGTTGTTAGGCATGGACGACAAGCAGATTAAAACCCTGGAGCGGACCCAAACGATCCGTTCACAGATTCCCATTGTGGCGCCCTTTGTCGGACGGGTGATCGTTCGGAATCTCACCAGAGGTG
>JANYEF010000009.1 GCA_025363325.1 Nitrospira sp.
CAAGATCGGGTCTTGAGTCTCGAAGATCAACAATTGCTAGACGAACTTACTCGTGAAGGCGTGGTTGGCACGCCTGTTCGATGTGGGGAGGAGGGGGTAGTCTCATGAATCGGTTAGAACGGATACAACAGTCTTTCGTAAAGCCATCGGCGCCCAGTTTCGAAATTGGCGACACTGTCCGCGTACACGTGAAAGTGGTCGAAGGAGAAAAAGAGCGCATTCAGGTGTTCGAGGGTGCGGTGATCGCCCGTAAAGGGTTGCTGAACACAGAGACCTTCACGGTGCGCAAAGTCTCCTACGGCGTCGGCGTGGAAAGAATTTTCCCGATCCATTCGCCGATCGTCACGCGCGTCGAGGTCATGCGCCAGGGTAAGGTGCGTCGTGCCAAGCTGTATTATCTCCGGGGGAAGAAGGGCAAGTTTGCCAAGGTTGAAGATCGGGAGTTCGTCGCAAGCGTGAAGGCGAAGCCCGGGGTCGCTCGTAAGGCTGAAGAGCCAACCGGAGCCGGCTCGGCATCGAAGCCCTAGTTTCATCCCTTGGTTCCATCGACCACGAGTGTTGGGTGCCCTTTCAACGGATGCATCGCGGGGCCACATCGTGGGACCTACCGACGAATTTGAATTGGAAGCTCGGCGGCGCGGCTATCGCCGCATCGCTGGCTTGGATGAAGCCGGACGGGGCCCTCTGGCGGGCCCCGTCGTCGCTGCGGCGGTGATCCTGCCCTCTCGTTGCCGCTTGGCCGGTGTCAATGATTCAAAACAAGTCTCCGAGTCTGAGCGAGCACGACTCTACGAGGTAATAGTCGTGCGGGCACGTGCGGTCGGTGTTGGGGTCGCCACAGAGCAGGAGATCGACTGCCTCAATATATTAGAAGCTACTCGCCTGGCCATGCGTCGCGCGCTGGCATCGCTGGCTCCCCCGGCGGACTGTCTCTTGATTGATGCCGTGACATTGCCGGATCTCGCCATTCCTTCACGATCTATCATTAAAGGTGATACGTTGTCTCTCTCGATTGCCGCCGCGTCGATCGTGGCCAAAGTGACGCGCGATCGCATGATGGTGGCGTATCACAGGGCCTATCCTGAGTATAATTTTCTTTCCCATAAAGGGTATGGGACGGAAGAGCATTTGCAACGGCTCGCTCAACATGGTCCCTGCCCGATTCATCGGCGCACGTTCGCTCCGGTTGCACAGCTCTTGAGTAGGCATGGGGGTACGTGGCCTCTTTCGCGGACCGGTCCAGGCGAATCTTCACGGACGATTCAGTGACGATCCTTGACCCCCGGAGGATTTTTGGGCAGGAAGGGGAATCGGCGGCAGAGCAGTATCTGCGGCACAAGGGGTATCGGATCGTGGCACGCAATCTTCGTTCGTCGGTGGGAGAGCTGGATTTAGTGGCTGAAGACGGTCAGGTGTTGGTTTTTGTCGAGGTGAAAGCGCGTCGCACCGACGCGTTCGGCGGAGCGATCCATGCCGTCCATCAACGGAAGCAGGAGAAGTTGATCCAGTTGGCGGCCCAGTATTTGGCCCGGCACCATCTCAAGGATCGACCGTGCCGATTCGATGTCGTCTTGCTGCAAGGCACGGACGCCGCCGCTTCGCAGATCGAGCATATTCAGAATGCGTTCGAAGTACCCGGGGACGACCTCCGCTGGTAATGAGGACGATGATTCAATTAATCCATGTTTCGAAACAGTACGATCAGCGGCCAGCGCTCTCAGACGTCACCCTCGAGATCGACAAAGGAGAATTTGTCCTGCTCATGGGGCCCAGCGGAGCGGGCAAGTCGACGCTGTTGCGGATGCTTATCGGGGCCGAACGGCCCGATGAGGGACAGATCTTCGTCCACCAGAAAAACGTGACGACGCTCAAGCCGTCTGATATTCCGCATCTGCGCCGCAAGGTGGGAACGGTGTTTCAAGACTTTCGCTTGTTGCCGAAGAAGTCCGTCTTTGACAATGTGGCGCTGCCTTTGCTGGTGCAAGGAATTTCTTCTGCGGACATTCGTCGGAAAGTCACGGAGGCGTTACGGGCAGTCGGTGTCGAGCACAAACGAGATCAGCTTCCTGCGGGCCTCTCGACGGGAGAGCAGCAGCGGGTCTGCATCGCGCGCGCGATTGTGAATGGTCCGGTCGTCTTGTTGGCTGATGAGCCGACCGGCAATTTAGACCCTGTCCTGACGGCCGAGATCATTGAGCTGTTTAAACTCATTAACGCGCGCGGCACCACCGTCGTGGTGGCGACGCATGATCCTCTGGTCATGGCGCAGGTGAATCGGCGGGTGCTCACCTTGTCACAGGGCCGGTTGCTGCCGGAACATAGGGTGCTGGTGTGAGGACGCTCTCGTATCTTCTCAGAGAATCCTGGGTCAATATGTGGACCAACCGGACGACGACGATGGTCGCCATCTTGACTACGGCCTTTACATTGGCCTGTGTCGGCATCTTCTTGCTGCTCTATGTCAATTTGCGGGCGGCGGCCGGATGGCTCCAGGACGATATCAAGATCATGGTGTATCTCGATGATCGGCTCGCTTCCGATTCGGTCACTGAGGTGGAACAGAATCTACGCGGCGATCGTGCCGTCGCATCACTGCTGTTTATCTCGAAAGAGCAGGCGCTGGGAGAGTTCAAGGCGCAATTTCCTTCGGAGTCTCACTTGCTTGATGGGCTGGGCCAGAATCCCTTACCGGCCTCCTTCGTAGTGGCACTCAGCCCCTCGTTCCGTTCGCCGGACGCGGTCATGCGATGGGCGGATCGGGTCAGGCAGGTCGCCGGCGTCTCCAAAGTTGACTATAATCAAGATTGGATCGACGCCCTCGCAACCGTGATTCGATCAATTGAATTGGTTGCCATCGGCATCGGTGTCATTCTCTCGGCCGCTGCCGTAACCATTATCGCCAATACGATTCGCCTCACCCTATTCGCCCGACGGGAAGAGATTGCCATTTTGCGTCTCATCGGGGCTACGACCAGTTTCATCCGTATTCCATACCTATTAGAGGGTGCCGTGCTTGGTGCCTTGGGCAGCACACTCTCGCTGGTCATGCTCAAGTTCATGTACGAACTGTTTCGACAGCAGATGCGAACGACAGGACGATTTGCCGGGCTTGACAACCTCATGGCCTTCTTTCCCCCGTCAGTCTGTGTTGCCCTGATTGCGGTGGGGATGGGACTCGGGTTTGCGGGCAGCTTCGTGTCGATACGGCGTTTCGGTGAGGCCAAGGCATGAGATGCTGGACGGGGCTCAGGGCCGGAATCTTGTTCTGGGTGCTGCTGAGTCTTTCCTGGGCAACGGTTGCGGTTGCCGATCCGATCACCGACAAGATTGAGAAAGAGCGCAAGGCCCTCGAACAACTCAAAGGTCAGATCGAAGAGACACGCAAGCAGGCCGATGAAGCAGGGAAAAAGCGAGAGTCGCTCTTGCAAGGGATTCAGACACTCGACGAACGCGTGCTGCACTACCGACAATCGCATCAGGAAATCAGTCGAAAGTTGAGAAAAAAAGACCAAGAGATCGAGGTCATCAATGAGCAGCTAGCTGGTTTGCGGATCAGTGTGCGAGAACGGCAGGATGCGATTTTGGCGCGATTGCGGGTCCAATATATGGAGGGGCGCTTCGGGTATTGGAAAATCTTGCTTGCTTCGGACACGTATGGGGATTTCCAGCGGCGGCTCCAGTATCTCTCGGCCGTATCCGAAAGGGATTATGCCCTCATGGGTACGTTCCGAACCGATATGACCCGTATGGAGCAGGCGGAGCGGCAGCGAGAAGAAGCGCGGGTCGGGATGCTATCGTACAAGCAAAGTACCGAGAAGCAGCTGGCTGAGATGAAATCGGTTAAGAAAGAAAAGAAGGTCTATCTCACCAAGATCACGCATCAAAAAGAGTCCTATGAACATGCCCTCCAAGAGTTAGAGCGGTCCGCGTCGCGTATCGACAGCCTGTTGCGCGAAATGGAGGCTCGCCGTCGTGCAGCTGCAGTTCGTCCTCCGACCGGGGGGATCTCCCCTCGTGGCGTGAAGGGCGCCTTGCCGTGGCCGGCTGATGGGAGCATTATCTCATTTTTCGGTCGTCAGAAACATCCGACCTTCAATACCTTTGTGCAGCGAAGAGGTATTGAAATTAGGACCGTCGAGGGGAGCGCCATTCACGCGGTGATGCCGGGGTCCGTCGTCTATGCAGACTGGCTGAAAGGGTACGGACTCGTTATAATCCTCGATCATGCGAACGGGTTCTTTTCGCTGTATGCCCATGCCTCGAAGATTCTTGCGACAGTGGGCGCGCAGGTGGGAGCAGGGCAAGCGATCGGCGAAACAGGCGACACAGGCATGACGGGTGAAAATACTCTATACTTTGAGTTACGCGAGGGCGCGGAACCGTTGGACCCCCTTCAATGGTTAGCGAGGCGATAGGGAATGGCAAGAGGAAAGGACGTTATATGATGGAACAGGATCCCAAACGACGATTCTGGATGTTAGGCCCGATGGTGGTGGTGGCGTTGGTCTTGGGCGTCCTACTCGGGAAGGGGTGGGAGCGGACTGGGCATGCCACGGAAACCTACGAAGAGTTGAAGACGTTCTCCGAGGTGTTGACCCAAGTTCAGAAGAGTTACGTCGACGAAACGAAGGTGAAGGATCTCGTCCAGGGGGCCATTCGCGGGATGCTCTCCACCCTCGATCCGCATTCGGCCTATATGACGCCAGACATGTATAAGGAAATGCAGGTTGAAACGAAGGGCGAGTTCGGGGGCGTGGGTATCCAGATCGGCGTAAAGGAGAACCGTTTGGCCGTGATCGCGCCCATTGAGGGCACACCCGCCTACCGAGCCGGGATCAAATCAGGTGATTTCATTACCAAAGTGAACGACGAGACGACCAAAGATCTCACCTTGATGGATGCGGTCCAGAAGATGCGTGGCCCCAAGGGCTCGAAGGTCAATTTGACGATTCAGCGCGATGGGACTCCCGATCCGCTCCAATTTACGCTGGTTCGCGATACCATTAAGATTGAGAGTGTGAAGTCGAAGGTGTTGGACAATATCGGGTACGTTCGGTTGACGCAATTCCAAGAATCGACGGGGCGGGATTTGAGTAAGGTGCTCAAACAGTTCAAAGACCTGAAGCTCCAATCGACAATCCTGGACCTCCGCAACAATCCCGGCGGACTGCTGACTGCGTCCGTTGAGGTCTCCGAGCAGTTTCTCCCAGGCGGCAAGCTAGTGGTCTATACCAAAGGACGTGAAAGTAAGAAGGACGAGTGGATCGCCAAGGGGAAAGATCAGATGGACGATTCGCCCATGATTATTCTGATCAATGAAGGATCGGCGAGTGCGTCTGAGATCGTGGCCGGTGCATTGCAAGACTACGGGCGGGCGGTGATTGTCGGCACGACCTCATTCGGCAAGGGGTCGGTGCAAACGATTCTCCCGCTGGGGGATGGGTCCGGGCTCCGCCTCACGACGGCGAAGTACTACACGCCGAAAGGGCGTTCGATTCAATCAACCGGTATTACGCCTGATATTGTCGTGAAGGCCCAACCGCCGACCGTGATTGCCAAGGCAGGCGAGCCGAAGTCTGGTGATAAGGAGGGAGAGTCAAAGTCGGCCAAGCCTACGGTCGCACAGGGGAAAGATCAGCCGTCTCAGAATGGCAAAGGAGAGGAAGAGGCCATTCCGAAGAATGGCGCCACGCCCCATCCTCCTTCCGTTGATATCTCGGGCGATCCCTCGCTTGAGCAGGATGTTCAACTCCAAAAAGCGGTCGAGATGCTGAAGACGTGGAAGATCTTCAAGGAGCTTCCTCGCCCTTCTTAATGGGGGGTGGCTGCTGGGAGGCGGTGATCGCCTCCAGCAGCCGCTCTTCCGATCCTGCGAACCCCGGAACGGTGCGTAGCATGTGCGATCGTACTAGCTGCTCCAGATCGGTCAATGTGGTGATGCACAGGCGGGTGTAGAGGTACGCCACAAGTGATTCGGACAGCCCTGGGAGCTGTGCCCAGGCTTTCACGGCGTCTGGAAGCGGTGTCCGTAAGGCTTCATAGGCTTGGATTGTTCCAGTTTTGAGAAATTCTTCAATCTTCTCAGACAGGTCCCGGCCGATTCCATCAATGTCTTCCAGTGCCTGCCGTGAGGCGACACTGGCAATGTCTTCCTCCAAGGCTTCGATGGTATCCGCTGCCTTCCGATAGGCTCTGACCCGGTAGGGGTTCGCCCGCTGGGAGGCTAAGCGCTCTGCGATCGATCGAAAAATTGTTGCGACTTGCTGGTTGTGTTGAGGGGTAGACATCATGGTCCTTGGTGGCGTTATTCTGACGTGGTCGTGGATGCGGAGGCAAGGGGATAGGCAAGGCCGGGTTTGTTGACATGCAGATTTCTGGTCTCCTAAGATAAGTGGCGATGGCGGAGGCGATTCAGATTCAGGTGAACGGCGAACAGCGGGGTTGTCGGGCTGATGCCACCGTTGGGGATTTGCTGCGTGAACTCGCCATCAAGATCGAGCGTGTGGCGGTGGAGCTAAATTTGGAAATTCTGGATCGCAAGGACTTCGATCACCGAAGTCTGAAACAAGGGGATCGAGTGGAGATCTTGAGCTTCATCGGCGGGGGGGTGTAAGAATTGTGTCATTGACGAGTGAATCATTGTTTCGTTGGACTAAGTTCATGCATTGAACCAAACGTCAATGAACAATGGGTAAATTCTAAGAGGACAACATGACGGATGATCGACTGATTATCGCGGGACGTGAATTTAAATCACGACTCTGGGTGGGGACGGGGAAGTACAAAGACTTTGCCGAAACCAAGAAAGCCATTGAGGCGTCGGGAGCCGACGTGGTGACAGTGGCGGTGCGGCGCGTCAATATCACCGATCACTCCAAAGAGAACCTTCTCGATTATCTCGACCCGAAGAAGTACATCATTCTTCCCAACACCGCCGGCTGTTACAACGTGGAAGATGCCGTGCGCTATGCCCGCTTGGCCAGGGCTGCCGGCGTGTCTGATTTAATCAAGCTGGAAGTACTCGGCGACGAGAGGACCCTCTTCCCCGATACGGCTGGATTGATCGAGGCGGCCAAGATTTTGATCAAGGAAGGTTTTATTGTGCTGCCCTATACGAATGACGATCCCATCGTGGCCCAAAAGCTCGTCGACATCGGGTGCCCCGTCGTCATGCCGTTGGCCGCGCCGATCGGGTCGGGACTCGGTATCCGCAATCCGTATAATTTAAAGATCATCATGGAAATGATTAAGGTGCCGATCATCGTGGATGCCGGCGTCGGGACCGCGTCCGATGCTGCCTTTGCGATGGAGTTAGGGGCGGACGCGGTACTCATGAACACAGCTATTGCTGGGGCCCAAGATCCCATTGCCATGGCCGAGGCGATGAAATACGCGGTGTATGCCGGACGGCTTGCGTATAAGGCCGGGCGAATCCCACGAAAACTCTATGCCACAGCGAGTAGCCCCATCGAGGGTATGCTCTGAACGGTGACTGCCCGCCGAATGTTTTCATATGCCACAGCTTGAGTCGCGCCTGTTTCTGGTAACCGATCGCCATCAGACCAACGGGCGCCCGTTAGTCCCCCTTCTGCAGCGGGTTCTCACAGTCGGGATGCCTGCAATTCAACTCCGTGAACGGGATCTCTCAGCCAGGGAATACGTGACGCTTGCGCGTGAAGTGCAGGCCGTGATGGCCTCGCGCAGGTCCCAACTCCTCATCAATGATCGGATCGATGTTGCGTTGGCGCTGGAAGGAGTCGGCGTCCATTTGCGCAGCAATAGTCTGCCTGTGTCTGTTGCACGGCAGTTGCTGGGAGCGCGGCGCCTCCTGGGTGTTTCCGTGCATGCGGTAGAGGAGGTTCTGTCAGCACAGTCGCAGGGCGCAGACTACGTCATCCTTGGCCCAATCTACGAGACGCCATCCAAACTGATGTTCGGCCCGCCGCTCGGTATTCACACCCTTGAGAAGGCTTGTCGGCTGGTCCGCATCCCGATTATCGGGATTGGCGGAGTGACGGTGGCGCGTGCGCGTGAGATGCGGCAGGCCGGGGCATTCGGTGTGGCGGTGATCACGGCGATTCTCGGCGCGGACGATGTGGAGTCGGCGACGCGGGAGTTGCTCGATGCCGTGATGCACTCACCGTGAAGTGCGTCACGCACGACCATCACGCTGTAGGATGCCGTCGTCCGGTTGACCACCCCAGGAACGGATGATAGAATCCGCGAAGACAAGGACTTCTCGATTCAGCAAGGGGTTTCGTGTTCTTCGAGTGGCGCCATGGATGGCAAGAAAGATAGTCCGAGTCGATTCCGGTCTCTCCGAGATTCCGTCACGCAGATCACGAAGCGGTTGACTGAAGGAGAAACGGACGTGGCACAACGCAATGACGAACATATTCGCGAGGTTGAAAAGCTTCGTGTGCAGATCCAGTCAATGGAAGAAGAAATCCGTCGGCTGTACCAATCCCGCTACCAGCTCGACCAAGCTACTAAACAGAACGAAAAGCTCGTCACGACGCTCCAGGAAGCGAAGGCGCAGATCGAAGCCTTACGTGCTGAAGTTGAGAAACTGACCGCGCCGCCCTCGGCCTATGCCATTTTTTCCAGCCTCAACGATGACGGAACCGGAAATGTCTATGTGTCCGGACGGAAAATGAAAGTCAGCCTGCATCCGTCGATCAATGGGAAGGCGATGCGTAAGGGGCAGGAGGTGGTCCTGAACGAAGCGCTGAACGTCATTGAGGTCAAGGGCTTCGATATCCAAGGCGAAGTCGTGCGTCTCAAAGACGTGCTGGAAGGGAATCGTGCCCTGGTGACGCTGCATTTCGACGAGGAAAAGGTCGCAGAACTCGGTGACCCGCTGCTGGTCGAACGTCTGAGCGCCGGCGACCATCTCCTCTATGATCCTCGCTCCGGCTATGTCATCGAAAAGTTGCCGAGGTCCGAGGCGGAAGAATTGGTATTGGAAGAAGTGCCCGATGTCGACTATGAGCACATTGGCGGGTTACAGCACGAGTTGGAGCAAGTCCGCGATGCGGTGGAGTTGCCGTTTCTTCATACGGCCCTGTTTTTAGAGTACAAGTTGAGCGCACCCAAGGGGGTCTTGCTCTATGGACCGCCGGGATGCGGGAAAACCTTGATCGCCAAGGCCGTCGCGAATTCGATCGCAAAGAAGCTCGGGCATCTCACCGGCAAAGAAGTGCGGAGTTACTTCTTGCATGTGAAGGGTCCGGAGTTGCTCAATAAATACGTCGGTGAGTCCGAGCGCCAAGTCCGCGAAGTCTTCAAGAAAGCGAAAGAGCGGGCGGCGGACGGTAATCCCGTCATCGTGTTCTTCGACGAAATGGATGCGCTCTTCAGAACGCGAGGCACCGGGATCTCCTCCGATATCGAATCGACGATCGTCCCACAGTTTCTCTCGGAAATCGACGGCATGGAACGGCTCCGCAATGTGATCGTGATCGGAGCCAGTAATCGCCAGGATCTCATCGACCCGGCTGTCCTCCGTGCCGGACGGTTAGATGTGAAGGTCAAGGTGGGTCGTCCCGATGCGGTGGCGGCCAAGGATATATTCTCGAAGTACTTGAGTATCGACCTGCCGTTTGCCGAGGAAGATTTGAAACGCCATGGCGGAGACGCCAAGGCATTAGTCGCGCAGATGACCGATCTCACGGTTGGGGCGATGTATGCGTCCTCGGAAGAGAATAAGTTCATCGAAGTCACCTACGCGAACGGTGAAAAAGAAGTGCTCTACTTCAAGGATTTCGCGAGCGGTGCGCTGATCGAAGGCATCGTGTCGCGCGCGAAGAAGTTTGCCGTCAAGCGGGCGATCGCGAAGGAAGGCCGTGGCCTTCGGGCCGAGGACTTGATCCGCGCTATTCGTGAGGAGTTCAAGGAACACGAAGACCTGCCCAATACGACCAATCCTGACGACTGGGCGAAGATCTCCGGGAAAAAAGGCGAAAAGATCGTACATCTTCGGACGATCAGCGGAAGCCCTGGCGACTCGCGACAGATCGAAACTGTCACGACAGGGCACTATCTCTAAGACGTCGCACCCATGCAGGAATCTACCGCCTTGACGACTCCCCGCGTACTGGGAACAGAAACAGAATTTGGTATCGCGTCACGCGATCCAGCCGCCGCAGACCCTGTCTCCAATTCAATCGCCGTCATCGGGCACTATCCGGGGCTGCCGGCTCCTCTGGCCGTCTGGGACTATGAAAATGAGAACCCGCTGCTCGACGCGCGTGGATTCGAGGTCGAGGGGGAGCGGGAGCGGCCCAATCCCGAGTACAATCGTCAGCTGAATAAGGTGCTGGCCAATGGGGGCCGTCTCTATGTCGACGGCGCCCATCCGGAATACTCCACGCCTGAGTGCACCAACCCACGAGAAATAGTCGCGTTCGAGCGAGCCGGC
>JANYEF010000118.1 GCA_025363325.1 Nitrospira sp.
TTTACTGGTTCAAGCAACGAAACCAACCAGATGAACCAGCGCCGCGTCCCGCACGTCTCACCTCAAAGACACTATGGTGGCTGGCGCCGCTCGTATCACCCCGCCTACCGCCATCAGGAAGCGGCGCACACGATCCGCTTCAACCCTGTGGGTAGAGCGGGTCTGTTACGCATACAGGCAGCGGTAGAAACTGCGGCGAGAAAAGATTTCCAGACCCTTTGATTTTTTCACGTCATTCTGAGATCTTGGTCTGCCGGGGGAGACGGCTTTGTCGTCCTCGAACGAATGAAGAATCACCGGCTGCTGCCGGCCATTCCAGTGATTGTGGCGATGGTATGGACCCTGGGGTGGTGGAACAAAAGGCCCGAGAGTATGGAGCGATCGCAGTCCTCCGTACCCTCATGAAGGTGGACAAATTGATCGCAACCTTCCGCGGAGTTCTTGGTAAGCAAGAGTGGTCGAGAAAGATAAGGAGACATCATGACCGGGTTCATCATGCGGAAGGGTCAACGGCTTAAGGCATTTGCGCCGGTGCGGTACCGCGGGGACGGAATTGCCGGTGAAGGAATCATCAAAGATCTTTCGTTGAGCGGAAGCTACATTATCGGGAATGTACCGGTCTCCGTCGGGATGGCGCTCGCACTGCAAATTTTTGTGCCGGGAGACCCGGAGCTGTTGCTGGTCGATCGTGCCACCGTGACATGGGTCAAGCGGTCTAAGTTCGGAGTGGAGTTCGACACTCCCCAGCCGGAGGTGTCAAAGCGAATTACACAGCTCATCTCCACGCTGGTCAAGACCCAACATGGCTCACCCCGCAATGAATAAGGCGAGTGGGTGGTGTAATATCCCACATAAATTTGGACAGGTCGGCTCAGGTCTCGGATTATTCGATCTAGAATCACTGAATAGTTAGGCCGTCAGTGGGAGGGTGCCGAGGGGACTATTTCATCTCGCGAACCGGGAGGAGACGGCGCACGGGGCCTCCTGGCTTGTTCTCATACCGTGCGATAAACATCTCGCTCAAATTGCGGGCGTGACCCTCGGCCTCCTCTCGCGTCGCAAAGCGAGCCTCCCCCACTTGCCACCACTGGCTCGCACTCACGCTCTCTCCTAACAACTCCGTCACCGAGACCCTCAGCGCCTTCGCCAATCGCACCAGTATTGTCAACGTCGGATCGTGCTCCCCCTGCTCCAGCTTGGTCACATAGACACGGACCAGCCCCGCCTTAAGCGCGAGCTGTTCCTGCGTGAGACCGCGGCGGGTTCGTAGCCGCTGAAGCTGTTGGCCGAAACGCTGAATGGCGCGCATGGGGCACCTCCGGTACGAAAGCATGAGACAACGATGTAAGTCTACACCGTCAGCTGTGCGGGACGGAAGGTGCGAAGGGAGTGCCAGGTACCCTTGTTGCCGGCAGAGCAGAGGAGGGGGATAGAGCCTGATGATCCTCTGTGTTCGCGCAACGCGCGGCCTCCGAAGGATGGAGGAGCGCGGCTAGAAATATCGAGAAGGAGATTTCCAAGATGGGGTCTGCGATCGGACACGCGGTTAAGAAGATCACAGAGAACAGCCAGAAAACACCACCACCCAAGCGCCCGCGAAGCAGAATAAGTAGTATCGCCTCTATCAGAAAGCTACGCTTGTTCTCCAGCAGAAAAAGGGCGTTACTTGGTCTGTCTCGAATATTTGGTTAACTAAAACCTACTAGACGAACAACACAAATCCGATACCAGATCAACCTGCCCACCTGTCTCACCCCTGCATGGGGCAGGGATGCTGCTCTATTATCACAGGTTCTGTGGATAACTCTGTGGATGAACGGCTTGTCTCGAGGAAAATGGCCGACGCTGAGAGACCTGCAGCAGTTTGCCTAATACGTGGGCATTGTGGCCCATCCGGTGCAACCCCCATATTTTGTGGCTTGACGGAACAATGTTTTCCTTTTCCACTATTTGTGCTTCCGTGGGGCTTCTGCGCTGAGTTTCTAGTTAAAACGGACCTCCTAATGTGGAGTACCACGAAGAAGTCCCTATTCATACACAGTTCGCGAAGGTGCCGCACGAGACGAGCGCGGAGGGCTGAACTGGCTGGACGTGGGGCTTGGTAGACTGGTTCATCTGGTTTTTCTGGTTTATCCGGTTGGTCTCGCTCACCTAAACAAACCAAATGCACCAATCGAACCAGATGAACAAGCGCGACGAGCGGGATGCGTTAGCTGGCGAGGAAGCGTTCGAGGAAGGTGGTGGAGACGTGGCCCTTTTGGAAATCGGGGTCGTTGAGGATGCGCTTGTGCAGCGGGATGGTTGTCTTGATGCCTTCGATCACGAATTCGTCGAGGGCTCGGCGCATGCGGGCCATGGATTCCTGCCGGTCCCGCCCATGGGTGATGACTTTGGCGATCATGGAATCGTAGAACGGGACGACCATCATATTCGACTCTATGGCCGAATCGACGCGCACGCCAAATCCTCCTGGCGCGCGGTACTTGGTGATCATTCCCGGACAGGGCGTAAACTTCTCAGAGTCTTCGGCGTTGATACGACATTCGAGGCTGTGCCCGTTGAGCTTGACGTCTTGTTGCTTGAACGAGAGGGATTGCCCGTCGGCGAGCCTGATCTGCTCCTTTATCAGATCGATACCAGTTACCATTTCGGTGATTGCATGCTCCACCTGAATACGGGTGTTCACTTCCATGAAGAAGAAGTTGTGGTCTTTGTCGAGCAGGAACTCGACGGTGCCGACATTCCGGTAGTGCACGGATTTGACGGCCTCGACGGCGACGCGGCAAATTTCACGGCGGAGTTTCTCGTCGACGGCGGGCGATGGCGTTTCTTCGAGAAGCTTCTGATGTCGCCGTTGGATTGAGCAGTCGCGCTCGCCGAGATGCACGACATGCCCACGATGGTCGGCGGCAATTTGTACTTCGATATGGCGGGGCTCGAGAAAATATCGTTCGAGGTAGACGGCGTCGTTGCCGAACGTGGTCTTTGCCTCCGCTTGCGCGGCTTGAAATGCGCGCGCGAGGTCCTCGGCCTTGTTCACGACGCGCATGCCGCGGCCTCCCCCACCGGCTGAGGCTTTAATGATGACGGGATAGCCAATCTTGGTAGCGGCTTCAAGGGCTTCTTGCTCACTTTTAAGCTCACCGGGACTGCCCGGCGTGACCGGTAAGCCTCGGCGGGCTACGATTTCGCGTGCCTTGGCTTTGTCGCCCAGGAGCGCGATGTGTTCAGACGTGGGGCCGATGAATTTGACGCCAATGGACTCGCAGACTTCGGCGAAATGGGCGTTCTCGGAGAGGAATCCATAGCCGGGATGGATGGCGTCCGCGCCGGTAATCTCGGCTGCGCTCAGGACGTTGGGAATATTTCGGTAGCTGAGGGCGGCGTCTGGAGGCCCGACGCAGATCTTTTCGTCAGCTGCACGCACATGGAGGCTCGCCGCATCGGCTTCGGAAAATATCGCCACAGTTTTAATGCCGAGTTCCTTGCAGGCACGAATTACCCGGAGCGCGATCTCACCGCGATTGGCTATCAACACTTTCTTGAACACGCGAGTACTCCTATGTGGGTCGAGAAACGAGGGCTAGGAGCCTATCCGACATTGCCATTCGTTACAAGGCGAAGGTGGGCAGGCAACTGCGCGACCGAAGGCCCCGAAAAACCGGAGGCGTATTCGCTGGAATACGGTGAGGATTTTTCAGGGTCGAGAACAACGTAGATGCTTGGCCCTCGTTCGCCGCAGTAGAACGGTCAATGTCGGATAGGCTCCTAAGGGGTGGCTGTCGGATCGACGAGGAAGAGCGCCTGGCCATACTCCACCGGCTTGGTGCTTTCGGCCAAAATCTTCGTGACTCGCCCATCCACCTCCGACTCAATTTCGTTCATCAATTTCATCGCTTCGACGATGCACAGGACCTGTCCTTTTTTCACGTAGTCCCCTTCTTCAACATAGGGGTCGGCATCCTGGGAGGGGGACCGATAAAACGTTCCGACGATCGGGGACGCGATGGTGATCATGCCCGTCGTGTCTTCGGTCTGTACGCCTGCCGCCCCAGTGGATTGCACGGCTGAGGTCGAGCCAGACGTCCCCTGGTCGGCGACGGTGGCCGTGATCGTTTTGACTCCGATTTCGTATCGCACACGGATTCTAAGGCCTTCGCGCTCCAGTTCCAGTTCGGTCAGGTTGTTCTTCTTGAGGAGGTCGATGAGTTCTTGGATGTGCTTGGTCTGCTGTCCGGATAGTAAGGGTGCGCCCTGCCCGCTCGGGGCCACGGCAAAAGCCTGAGGCAGGATGATTGGCGGCCTGCGTTTCTTCGTCTTGCGCGACTTCTGTTTACTCACCGAACACGCTCCACATACTCCCGCGTGCGCGTATCGATCTTGATCACGGTCCCAGTTTCCAAATACAGCGGCACCTTAAGGGTGGCGCCGGTTTCAAGGGTGGCGAGCTTGGTGCCGCCCGTCGCGGTATCGCCACGGAAACCCGGTTCGGTATCGGTGACTTTCAGCTCGATAAAGTTGGCCAACTCGACATCAATCGGGCGATGTTCGTACACGAGAATCTTCACCGTCATGTTTTCTTTCAAGAGGTCTGCATTATCGCCAAGCTTGCTCTTTTCGAACGTCAGTTGCTCAAAGGTCTCCGTGTCCATAAAGGTATAGGCGTCGTCGGTCGCGTAGAGAAATTGCATGGTCCGTTCTTCGAGATCCGGTTCTTCGAACCGTTCGCCGGATCGGAAGGTACGATCCAGAACATTGCCTGACAGATAGCTCTTGAGCTTGGTGCGCACGAAGGCTCCGCCCTTGCCCGGCTTTACATGCTGAAACTCAACGATATAAAAAGGCTGGTTATCAACCATGAGCCGCACCCCACCGCGGAAATCGGTCGTGGAAATCACTCGGTACTCCCTTCAGACTGTAAGAAGTCGCTCGACCAGCTCCGCAATTATCTCGTTCCTTTTGCCGCTCGTCGTGATGGCACGGTCGTCTTCTTCTGGCGTCGGACTGCGGTTAGATGGTCGTGCAGCCCACGGAGTGCGAGGAGATAGCCGGTCGGACCCAATCCGGAAATCTGCCCGATCGCGACTCCCGCGACATAGGACCGATGACGAAACTCTTCCCGCTGATGAATATTGGACAGATGCACCTCGACCGTCGGCAGGCCGACTGCCGCAATGGCGTCCCGGATTGCGATGCTGGTGTGGGTATAGGCGGCAGGGTTAATGATGATCCCGTCGTATCCCGTCCGAGCCTCTTGAATCCAGGTGACCAGTTCACCCTCGCTGTTTGACTGACGCAGGTCCACCTTCACGGCCAACTCCTCCGCCAGCTTTGTGATGGCTGAGTCCAACGCGTCGAGGGACAGGGTGCCGTAAATCGACTGCTCCCTGGTCCCAAGGAGATTCAGATTGGGACCGTGTAATACTCGTATTCGTAGCATGTTTTTGTATTCATACACTGGATACTTGAGGATGATGCCTCATGACGGGGTCCAGGCGGCGGCATTGTAACAGTCTGGAATAGACCGGTCAAACGTGCGAAAAATCTTAAGAAGTCTTGGGGGAAGGCTCGCTCGTGGTGTCACGGTCGTGCCGACGTGATTCGATGGTGCGAAGCCAGGATTCCAGCTGGGCCACGAGTCCGGCTTGAGGCGATGGAGGAGGCATTCGCACCGTATCGGCGGTTTGGGAGTCCGACTCCAACAGCGCGACCTGTTTCCTCGTCTGATCGTGAGTGCGGAGGGCGTTCTCCATCACTTCCACCGGCATCATAAATGGATCGGTAGCAGCGATCTTTGGTTCGGCTGGTATTGAGACTGGAATGTCATCTGGTGCGGTACTCGCCTCCAGGGCAGAGGCCGTGAATTCGACAGGCGTAGGCACTACAGTTGCCTGCTGGGCAGAGAGGTTACGCACGACTGGAGCCGCCGGCTTTGACCGTCCCGGTTCCTGCTTGTATTTCAGCGGCCCGCCTAGCGAAGATTGGACTGAGAGCGCTTCTTCATCACGTGGGTTAACCGCCAGGATTACGGCGCAGGATTGCAGTACTGATTCGTTCAGTCCCTGGCTCGTGTAGATCTTGATTAAAGTCCGGTGCGCGCGCAGGTTTTCAGGACTCAATTTGACGGATTCTTCCAGAATCGCTTTGGCCTTCGTGGTCTGAGCCATCTGGTCGTAGGCACGTCCAAGTGCGACCATAGCGGTAATGAAGCCAGGATACAATTTCAGGCCGTCTTCGAGAACAGCTGCGGCTTCCTGCCACATGCCAACCTTTCCATACTCTTCGGCCAGTGGCATGAACACTTTGGAATGTGGATCTTTGGCCAACTGGGTGGCCAATCGATCGATTTCCAAGGCGCTCTCGGCGGCGTTCTGATTCTGAGCCATGGGCTGCTAACGTCCTCCCGCCACTGGCTTAGGGGTCTGGGTGGATTGCCTGGTGCGTAGCAGTTCTTGCGCTCGGTTCAGAATCGCGTCGGCGAGTGCTCGTTTTGGCATGAGCGGCAGTTCCGTCATGTCCCCCTGACGGTCGATCAATGTGGCTGCGTTCTGATCGCTACCGAATCCCGCTCCCTCTGTCGTGACATCGTTTGCGATGATGAGGTCAAGCCCTTTCGCCGTCAGCTTGTCTTTCGCGTGGGCGATCAGGTCGCTGGTCTCAGCGGCGAAGCCAACCAAGAGTTGCGTGGTCCGTTGGGCAGATAGGGAGGCCAGGATGTCAGTGGTCCGTTCGAGATCAAGCGTCAGATCGGTTCGCCCATGTTTTTTTATTTTTTCCGGGGCCGGGTGCTTGGGACGAAAATCTGCCACGGCGGCGGCCATGATCACAGTGGTGGACCATGCAAGTCGAACGGACAGGGCCTTCGTCATGTCTTCAGCCGTGTCGACCGAAACGACCTCGACGCCTCTCGGAGCTGGTAGGGACGTGGGACCGGTGACAAGAACCACCTGAGCCCCCCTTGCCTGGGCGGCTTCGGCGATGGCATAGCCCATCTTGCCGGAGGAGCGGTTTGAAATAAAGCGCACGGGATCGATTGGCTCTTGTGTCGGGCCTGCCGAAACTAGAATGCGGTGCCCTTGCCAATCGCGTCGTGGAGCCAGCGCCGTCTGAATTGCCTCCAGAATTGCGTCTTCCTCTGCCAAGCGGCCTGGACCGATCCGTCCGGAAGCGAGCGGGCCTTCTTCGGGATTCACCACGATCATTCCCCTCGCACGTAACGTGCGTACATGTTCTGTGACGGATGGATGGGTCCACATCCCTCCGTCCATAGCGGGGGCCACAATCAGCGGGCACTGTGCCGTGAGGAGCATGGTCGACAGCAAATCGTCACCCAGCCCCAGCGCAGCCCGTGCAAGACAATTGGCTGTGGCCGGCGCAATGACGATGGCATCTGCCTGCTCAGGCAATATCAAGTGTTTCATCTCCTGGTGCGCCTCGAACAGATCCGTCGAGACCGGATGCCCGGAGAGCACTTCAAACGTCAGCGGGGTGACGAACTTCGTGGCCGATTGCGTCATCACGACCTGCACGATCGCTCCTTCACGGAGCAAGGTCCGGAGCAACGCGACCGCCTTATAGGCCGCAATACTGCCGGTCACGCCGAGCACGATCTGCTTCCCGATCAACGTTGGCCCAATGGAGCCGGAGATCTTCACGAATTACTCCTCGCTCTCAGCCACCACAGGCTTCGGGGTGTCGTCGACATAGACGCTCAGCTCTTTCTTGATTTCCTTTGCATCGTCGCCGGTCATCATGGCGATGCGCTCCATTTCGCCTTCCTTGCCGCGCTTGGCTTCCTTCATCGCATCTCGAGCCTCCTCGCCGACGAGGTATTTGACTTGGCCCCGGAGGACTTCATCGATAGCGATGGTCGTTTCTTTGGTGAAGCGCGAGGCGCCATGACGCGATCCTTGCAAAATGTGCTTCGCCCGCTGGGCTGCGACGATCGCCAGCCGGTGGCGTGAGTCAAATTCGTCTGGAGTGTATTGGGGCAAGAGTCTCAACATGTCGATCATGGATACGGTACTCCTTTGGGTGAGGAAAGATCTTTGCGATCTCCTGTTTTCACTTCATCGTCAAGAATGAAATTATTCTCGAGCCATGTCATGTTCAATCGTTTCGTCTTCAAGCGTTCTGACCAGAAGATGCTTTCAAGATCACGCAGCGATCGGCCGAGGTCTTCGTTGCGGACGATATAAGCGTATTCCCGGTAGTTCCACACCTCTTCTTTCACTTTGTGCAGTCGCCGCTGAATCTCTTCCGGTGTATCGGAGGCCCTGGTTTGGAGTCGGGACCGGAGCACAGCCATCGAGGGAGGAAGGATAAAGATCGACACCGAATCCTCGAATCGTTTCTTAACCTGCATGGCCCCTTGTACATCGATCTCCAGTAACACATCGATCCCCTGATCAATCTTTTCTGTCAGCGATTTCCACGGCGTCCCGTAGAGTTGTCCATACACGCGGGCCCACTCGACGAACTCATTTCGCGCGGCCATCTCTTGGAATGTCTGCTCTTCGACGAAATAATATTCGCGCGCATGTTCTTCGCCCGGCCTCGGCTTCCTCGTTGTATAGGAGATTGAATGCCACAGCCCTGGAAGGTTCGTCGTGAGTTGTTTGCAGAGCGTGGTTTTCCCCGTCCCGGATGGCGCGGAGATAATGAAAAGAATCCCCCGTCGATCCGTCGAGGACCGCGGTTGGCTGGACGTCGGTGCCGTGGAAGCTGTTGTGGTGCTTGAGTTCATTCGACGTTTTGAACCTGTTCGCGAATGCGTTCCAGTTCGGCCTTCATCTGAACGACATGACCGGCGATTGCCGCGTCGTTGGCTTTTGAACCAATCGTGTTGACTTCCCGCCCAAATTCCTGAAGCAGGAAATCGAGTGTTTTACCCACAGATTCTGCACGGTTGAGCGTCTCGTCAAACTGTATCATATGCGAGTCCAATCTGACTATTTCTTCCGTAATGTCACCACGATCCGCGTACACCGCCAATTCCTGATAGAGCCGGGGGGGATCGGGGATTTCCGAACCCAGCAGTTTCTCAACACGAATCTTCATTCTGTCAAAGGCCTCCTGGGCCAGCAAAGGGGTCCGTGCGGCAATACGGGTTCTATGCTCCCGAATGGTCTGGACCCGCGCGCGCATATCCTCTGCCAGGGCATTTCCTTCGCGCGTTCGCATGGCATCAAGATCTGTTAGGGCCTGGGTGGTCAGCTGTTGGACCATCTTCGCCAATTTCGGGTCTTCCGCTGGTTGATCCGATACTGACACCACATCTCGGAGCCCAGCCATGAGCGCCAAATCGATGGATCCGCTCAGTTTCAGGGATTTCTTGAGAGTCCGGAGGGCCTGATGGTACTGCTTCGCGAGGGGCTGGTCAAGATTGACGCTCCCAGTGCGCCCTTTGCCCCCTTGGACGGTCACCGTGATGTCGATGCGCCCACGGGTACAGCGTTGCTGGATGGCTTTCTTGAACGAGTCTTCCAGGTGGCTCAAAGGCCGAGGAAGGCGGCAGGCGATTTCGAGAAAGCGATGGTTGACGGAGCGCATTTCCACCGTCACGGACCCATCCTGCCAGGGGGCCTGTCGTCGACCGAAACCGGTCATACTTCGAATCATTGGGGACCTTTCTCTTTCCATGGACAGTGCCGATAAAGCGAGCAAGTGCAGCACTGGGGTTTTCTGGCAAGACAGACATAGCGGCCATGTAACAACAGGCGTTGAGAGAAGGCCGTCCACTGGGATTTCGGTACGAGTTGCTGCAAGTTCTGTTCGACCAGGTCTGGATTGTCGGATCTGGTCAGACCGAGTCGCTTCGCCACGCGCTTCACGTGGGTATCGACAACGATACTGGGCCGGCTGAAGGCGGTCCCGAGCATGACATTCGCTGTCTTTCTACCGACGCCTGGCAAGGTGATCAACTCATCCATGGTTTGAGGGACCTGTCCACCGAAACGCTCGGTCACGGCCTTACTGGAGGCAATAAGATGTTTCGCTTTGTTCTTGAAGAATCCAGTGGAACGAATGAACTGTTCAAGCTCAGGGAGATTGGCCGCTGCCAGCTCCGCCGGTCGCTGATAACGCCGAAAGAGAGAGGGTGTGACCTGGTTGACTCGCTGGTCAGTGCATTGGGCGGAGAGGATCGTGGCCACGAGCAACTCCCAAGGGGAACGATGGCCGAGTTCCATTTTCGGGCTCGGTATCGTGCGCTGGAGTATCTTTGCAATCGCCCGGAGGCGGTCTTGACGATCTAACGGGGGTGAAGATTTGATAGTCATAGCTCGTGCCAGCGAAGGGCGATTGTGCCGCGGGTTACGGGCGAGATGCAAGCGTGGCGGTCGGGGTTGCGGATTTCTGGGAGGAGCCGTCCATTGGGACGAGCGCGGCCAACCGCTCTTCGAGGTGCTGGATCAGTGGGGGCAAGGTCTCCGAATGCAGCGCCGAAACCCCGATCGCGCCGTAGCGCC
>JANYEF010000126.1 GCA_025363325.1 Nitrospira sp.
GAGGATATAGGCGGCGGCGAGGATGATGCCAAATGACGCAAAGGCGGTGGCAACTTTGCTCCAGAGGAATGTGCCGACAAGCACAAGAAACTCCCCGACAAAACTATTGGTGCCGGGGAGGCCGAGCGAGGACAAGGCGAAAATCACCAACAGGGTGGCATACACCGGCATCGGTGCGGCTAATCCGACGTTGTCGGCGATCAACCGGCTGTGGGTGCGCTCATAGATCATGCCGACACAGAGGAATAACGCGCCTGTCGTAATCCCATGGTTGACCATTTGGAGGACGGCCCCTTCGATGCCCTGTTGGTTCAAGACAAACAGGCCGAGGGTGACGAACCCCATGTGGCTCACGCTCGAATAGGCGATCAGTTTCTTGATATCGACTTGGGACAGCGCCATATAGGCGCCGTAGATGATTGCGATGATGGAGAGGGCGACCATCATGGGCGTAAAGGCGCGGCTGGCATCCGGCAGCATCGGTAAACTGAATCGCAGAAATCCATAGGTGCCCATTTTCAGGAGGATGCTGGCAAGGATGACGCTGCCGGCTGTCGGGGCCTCGACGTGGGCGTCCGGGAGCCAGGTGTGAAACGGAAACATGGGGACCTTCACCGCGAAGGCGGCGAAGAGCGCCAGGAAGAGCCACATTTGTAGCGAAGCAGGATAGGTGCCCTGGCTCAAGGCGAGGATGTCGAACGTGTGTCCTCCGTAAAAATAGAGGACGAAGATGGCAACCAATAACAGTACGCTTCCCGCGAGGGTATACAGAAAGAACTTGATGGCCGCATAGAGCCGGTTGGACCCTCCCCAGACGCCGATGAGGAGGTACATCGGAATTAACATGGCTTCCCAAAATACATAGAACAGCACGAAGTCCAAAGCGACGAACACCCCCACCATGGCTGTTTCCATGACTAACAGCATGGCCATGAAGCCCTGGACTCTTGTGGTGATCGCGCTCCAGGATGCCAAGACGCAGAGGGGCATGATTGCAGCGGTCATCAAGACCAGCGGCAGGCTGATTCCGTCGAGACCCAGACTGTAGTAAATGGGAGGGGCCGTGATCCAGGCGACATGTTCGGTGAACTGCATCTGGCTGGCCTGTGGATCAAAGAGCCACCAGAGCGGGAGCGCCACGAATAGGTCGGCCAGGGTTGCAACCAGCGCAATCCACCGTGCGGACGATTCCGTCACGAAATACATCGCGACGGCCCCAGCAAGGGGGAGAGCGAGGAGGAGAGAGAGCCAGGGAAATCCGCCGCTGTGCATAGAACCTCAGAACAACAAAAAGACGGCCAGGATCACGACGACCCCAAACGCCATACCGAGCGCATAATGTTGCGTCTGCCCGCTTTGCGTGAGCCTCAAGAGCCAGCCTCCCCAGGCGATCGCACGGGCCACGCCGTTCACCGCGCCATCGATCACGTTCACATCCACGCGCTTCCACAGTTCGGTTGCGGCAGAAAATGTCGGGCGGACGATCGTACGATCGTAGGCCTCGTCGACATACCATTTATTCAGTGAACCTTGATACAACGACTGCCACCGTCGAGCGAACTGATCCGGCAATGTCGGGTTGAGCACGTAGACATAATAGGCCCCGGCGATCCCGAGTAGTCCCATGCTCGTGGCCAGCACCATGATGCCGATGGCGGCTCCTCCCTCGTGCGCCGCGCCCCCTGCGTCTGTCTCGAACATCGGTCCAAGAAACTCCGGAATACCCAGATAGCCTGTGACGATGCTGAGCACTGCCAAGACTATCAGCGGCAGGGTCATGGTGTTCGAAGGTTCGTGTACGTGATCTGCATGATGAGGATCGACATGCGAAGGGCCCCAAAACGTGACGAAGACCAGCCGGAAGCTGTAGAACGCCGTCAGCAACGCCGTTACGAGACCGAGTACGGTGAGGAACTGACCGAGGGGGCCTGCCGACCAGGCTGAGACGAGCAGGGCATCCTTGCTAAAAAACCCTGATGTCAGGGGGAATCCTGCGAGCGCGAGCGAGCCCACCACGAACGTCCAATATGTGACCGGCAATTTATCTTTCAATCCGCCCATGCGCCGCATGTCCTGCTCGTGATGCAGGGCGATGATGACGGACCCGCAACCGAGAAACAGAAGGGCTTTGAATGCCCCGTGGGTCAGGAGATGGTACATGCCGGCGGTATAGGCGCCGAGACCACAGGCCATCACCATGTAGCCGAGCTGACTGACCGTCGAATAAGCCACCACACGCTTGATGTCGGTTTGGGTCAAGGCGATGGTCGCCCCAACGATCATGGTCAGCCCGCCTGTAAGCGCCACGACCGTCATGGCGGTCGGAGACAGGTTATACAGCGGAGCCAATCGCGCGACCATGAATACGCCCGCCGTCACCATCGTCGCCGCATGAATGAGCGCCGAGATAGGGGTGGGACCTTCCATCGCATCCGGCAACCAGACGTGGAGCGGCACTTGAGCCGATTTGCCGATTGCGCCGGTGAACAATAAAATACAGATCAGCGTCAGCACGGACACGTCCCAGGTTCCTCCAAACGGCCCGAGGACATTCATGACGTCGCCTGAGGACTCGTGCGCGCGGGCAAAGATTTCGGAATAGTCGAGTGATCCAAAGCTGTACCAGACCAAGAGCAGCCCGAGCATGAAGCCGAAATCGCCGACCCGGTTGACGATGAAGGCCTTCGTAGCGGCGGCGCAGGCAGCCGGACGCTCGTACCAGTGGCCGATGAGCAGGAAGGAACAGAGACCGACCGCTTCCCAGAAAATGAAGAGTTGAAGCAGGTTGTCCGCCATCACCAGCATCAGCATGGAGAAGGTGAACAGGGCAATGTAGCTGAAGAAGCGGGCATAGCCCGGGTCTCCACGCATATACCCGATGGTATAGATATGGACGAGTGAACTGACGGTCGTGACCAAGAGCAACATCACGGCGGTGAGCCGGTCGATGGAGAAACCGATGTGAATATCGAGGATGCCTGAGGTCAGCCAGGTGTAGAGAGGGAAGCTCGTCTGGTGACCGCCTGCTACGTCGAAGAAGACCAAGAGCGAGAGCAGCCACGACACCACGACCGCCGGTACGGCGACGAAATGAGCCTTGTCCTTGATCCAATGTCCGAAGAGCCCGAGAATCAGGAACGAGACCAACGGAAGGAGCGGAATGAATTCGTAGGTCATAATACAGAGCTAATAGCGTATGGCGTATGGTCAGATAAGAAGCGAGCATATGGCGTATAGCATATTGTCAGATCCGGTCTTGCCATACGCGATATGCCATCAGCCCTGCGATCCGCTCTACCATTTCAGCAACTGAAATTCGTCGATGTTGATCGTGGACTTGGCTCGATACAAGGCAATGATGATGGCCAGCCCGACCGCGACCTCTGCCGCAGCGACCGTGAGCGCAAAGAAGACAAAAACTTGCCCTGCGACATCGTGGAAATACTGCGAAAAAGCCACGAAGTTGATATTCGTCGCATTCAGCATCAATTCGACCGACAGCAAAATGATGATGATGTTTCGACGAAGCAATACACCGACGACACCGGTCAGGAACACAATGCCGCTCAGCACGAGGTAGTAAGACAACGGGACCGTCATGCCACCCTCGTGATGGGTGATGGGTGATGGGTGATGGGCATGTTATCCAATGTGCCGCGTCGTTCTCGCATCACTGATCACCCTTCACCGTTCACTTCCAATGGGTCTTTCTTGGCCAGGATGATCGCGCCGATCATCGCCACGAGCAGAATCAAGGACGCCACCTCGAAGGGAAACAAATAGGTGGAGTAGAGTACGTCACCGATCGCTTCGGTATTGCCGGTCCCCTCGACGGTGGTTTCTGTGCCGGTTACCACAACAGGGGTCGTCCAGCCCTTCATCGCCGTGAGGATGATGGCCTCGATGATCAGCGTCAACCCCACTGCGGCAGCCATGGGCCATTGCCGATGGTAATGGTCATCCTGTCGTAGGTTCAGCAACATCACGACGAAGAGGTACAGGACCAAGATGGCGCCAGCATAGACGATGATTTGAACGGCCGCGAGGAATTCTGCGTGGAGCGTGACGTAGAGCCCCGCCACGTGAAAAAACATGATCAGCAGCGCCACCGCACTATAGATGGGGTTGCGCACCGCGACGACGAGCACCGATGCGGCGGCGATCACGAATGCAAAATAGAAAAAAAACACCTGTTCCATCACACGTCTTCCTCTATGCGGCCAGCAGGCATGCTGGAAAAGTCTGCCGGTGCCACAGACCGTCTCTCGCAATCATCCGGCGCGGGGTGATTCAGTCCTGTTTTTGCGGCAGGTTCTTGAACGCAACGTTGAAAAATGCCACATTCGGATGCTGGAACTCCAACTGCTCCTCGCGAACGGGGAACGACCGGTCGCCGATGGCGAGCAATTGTTCCTTGTTGAGGTGCAGTTGCCGCTTGTCGTACACCGCCCACTCATATTCGCGCGTCATGCCGAGGGCATCCACCGGACAGGCATCGACGCACATCCCGCAAAACAAGCAGCGGGTCATGTCCATGTAATATTCTTTCGCGTAGCGCTTCGTCGGTTCGCCCGGCACTTCCGCGCTGACCACGCGAATCACTCGTGACGGGCAGGCGGCTTCGCACAGGTCGCAGCCCACACATTTTTCCGTCCCGCCGTTGTACCGCAACAAGGCCAGCATCCCGCGATAGTTGTCCGGCAGCGTCCGCTTTTCGTGCGGGTATTGCATGGTGATCGACCGGTGGTGCAACAAGTGCGACATTGTCGCCTTCATCCCGACGAGGATTTCGTAGAAGGTGATGGTCTTGATCCAAGTCTTGAAA
>JANYEF010000139.1 GCA_025363325.1 Nitrospira sp.
CTTTCCGCATCTCCGCAACAGTCTTCGCATCAAGGCCGGCTTCCGTCAATTCATTATCTGTGGCGGCAGCGAGGTTCGCCAGGTTGCCATACTGTTTGAGCAGGCGGGCCCGTTTGATCTCGCCGATACCGATTATCTGATCGAGTGGAGAGGCCATCAGGGCTTTGCCACGCAGCTTGCGATGGAAGGTAACTGCAAATCGATGGGCCTCGTCACGAATGCGTTGCACAAGATGGGTGGCCGGGGAATTCCCGCGAAGCACAACGGGATTTTTTCGACCGGGCAGAAAAATCCGCTCTTCCTTCTCGCCGCGAGCCTTGGCCAGTCCAATAATTGCCAGGTTCTGATGGCCGACCTGTCTTAGCCCTTCCATAGCTGCGGCGAGCTGGCCCAATCCGCCATCGATGAGGATGAGATCCGGGCGCGCGAGATTCTCGCTATCTCCATACCGCCGCGTAACGACTTCCTGCATGCTGGCGAAATCATTGGCTCCGGTTACAGTTTGAATCTTGAACCGGCGGTAGTCGGATTTCTTCATCTGGCCGTCTTCCCATACGACCATAGACGCGACGGACTGGTTGCCCATGGTGTTTGAAATGTCGAATCCTTCGATGCGCCTGGGCACGATGTCCAGTCGTACAAGACGCTTCAGTTCTTCAACAGCTTGCCGTCCGATTTCTTCGTCTCGGAGGTGATTGGAGACGGCGGCGCCGGCATTTTCTTCCGCCAGAAGGAGCAATTGGTGTTTCACTCCCCGCTCGGGCGCCACGACGTGGACGGCGTTCCCACGCTTGCCTGAGAGCCACTCTTCGATCACCGTGGCATCGTCGAGGTCGGTGGGGACGAGCAGTTCTTTGGGCGGTTGACCGTCTTTGTTGTAGAACTGTTCAATGGCGGATCGAACGAGCTCCTCGTCTCCAATGTCGGCTGAATGGGGCCAAAAGAAGTCTTTACGTCCGATCAAGAGGCCGCCGCGCACGAAGAGGATTTGGAGATCGACGGCCGAGCCTTGGCGCGCCAGGCCGATCACGTCTTGGTCGGTCGTCGTCGTTTGGGTGATACGTTGTTTCTCAAGTGTGCGTTCGATGTTGAAGAGCCGATCGCGCAAGCGCGCCGCCTCCTCGAATTCCTCACGTTCCGCCGCCCTTTCCATTTGGGTGCGCAAGTCGTCCAACAATTCATGGTCGCGCCCTTCGAGAAACTGGCGGACCTGTGCGACGATGTGGCGGTAGTCCTCTTTCGATTGATTGCCGGTGCAGGGGGCCATGCACCGTTTGATTTCGAATTCGAGACAGGCTCGCTCCGCCTTGCCGTCGATCTCGATCGTGCAGGTGGCCAAGGGGAAGGCTTTCTTGATGACTTTCAACGTCTCCCGCAAGGCGCCTGCCGGCGTGTAGGGGCCATAGTAGAGCGCGCCGTCTTGTTGCACGCGGCGGACGATGGAGAGGCGCGGGAAGTCCTCTTTGATCGGTAGTCGAAGATAGGGGTATTGCTTGTCGTCCCGTAAGACCACGTTGAACCGGGGCCGATGTTCCTTGATCAGATTGCTTTCAAGGATGAGCGCTTCGAGTTCTGAGCGGGTGACGATCGTTTCAAGGTCTGCGATGTGGCTGACCAAGACAGTATTTTTCGGGGAGTGGTCGGTCCATTTTTGAAAGTAGGACCGCACGCGGTTAGACAGGACTGCAGCCTTCCCAATGTAGAGCAATTCGCCCTGCTCGTCCCTGAATAGATAGACCCCCGGCTGGTCTGGTAGGTGGTCGAGTTTGGATTGGAGTTCGGTGGAAGTGGCCATAAGCTGTCAGCCTTCAGCGGTCAGCAAGGCAAGAGTGCCTTTATGGCACCATTCTACGGCCCGAGGCACTCTGGGGCAACTCGGTCAGAGGAGTAGAGGCTGACAGCTGTCTGCTGATCGCTCGTTCAGCGCAGGCCACGCACAAACGAGGGACTGAGGCTTCCACGCGCGACTTCCGCGACTGGGCCCTTCATGGTGATACTGAAGTCCGCGGCGACTTCGATGTTGAGCTGGCCTCCCGGCATCTTCACCGTAACAGGGCTCTTCACCAACCCGAGCCGGACAGCCGCACTTGCAACGGCGCAGGAGGAGGACCCGGAGGCCTGGGTTTCACCGGCGCCGCGCTCCCAGATCAGGATAAAGAGTTCTTTTGGGCCGGTTGGCACGGCAAGTTGAACGTTCGTTCGCTTCGGGAAGAGGGAATGGTTCTCTAATGCCGGTCCCAATTTCTGGAGATCCTCTCGCGACCAGGACTGCCCGGCTGGTTTGAAGACGACACAGTGGGGATTGCCGACGCTGACCCCAGTGAAGGTGAGGGATTGGCCTGCGGCGTCGATGGGCTGTTCGATTAGTTCGCTGGTCGTGAGGGTACAGGGGAGTGAAGCTGGTTGGAACGTGGCCCGGCCCATTTCGACGGTAACGGTGCTCGCATCCCCATGCCGGTCCACATGCAGCGCAATCGTGACCAGCCCGCCTTTGGTCTCAACGGTGAAGTGCGTCTTTTTCGTCTTGCCGGTCGCGTGGAGATAGCGGGCAAAGATGCGCAGGCCGTTGCCTGATTTTTCCGCCTCGCTGCCGTCAGGGTTGAAGATGCGCAGGCCGAAGTCCGCTTTCTTTGACGGGACCAACGCAAGGATCCCGTCACTGCCCAATCCCCAATTGCGATCGCAGATGGATTTGATCCTTGACGGGGTGAGCGAGAACGACAGTTCTTTTGGATCCATCACCACATAGTCATTGCCCAGCCCATGCCCGCGGAAGAATCCGTTCTTCATTCTTCAAGCCTCCAGACTTGTCAATCGTCAAAGGTCAGTGGTCAAACGGGACAGAGGGTACTTGGTCAACGGTCATTGGCAAGAGACGCGACCCCCTCTTCTACCATTGACTAGTGACCATTGACCCGCCCTAAACGATCTTCACGCCTGGCGGGCGTTCGATGAGTTCGACTTCGTACCCGTCCGGGGCATCGATGAAAATGAAGCGGCTGCCGGATGAGATTGTGGTCGGCCCATCCGTAATTCGAATCTGTTTGGTGCCGAGTTGTTCAATGGTGTCGTCAAGGTTCTCGACTTGGAAGGCCAGGTGGACGAGATCTTCTTGCACTGTCACCAGGCCACTTGGCGGGAAGCTGCAGAGTTCGATCAGTTCCTCGCTATTGGGCACCTTGAGAAAAGCCAGATGAGAGCCGCGCGGCGAGACCTTCCGCTCCAGAACCTCTAACCCAAGGACGTTGGTGTAGAAGTTGATCGTCTGGTCCATATCGCTGACCCGCATGCGGGTGTGTAGAAGCTTTATGACTCGCATGACTCGTCTCCTGATACGAGCGTATCGCAGGTAGCGGATAGCCTATAGCCGGGAGGATATGAACCCTGTTTGGCATTTAGTCGTGCCATACGCCATTAGCTCTTCCTTGCCGGTCCAATCGTCTTGCGTAAGAGAATCTCAGCCGACCCTGGAATTAACAAGTTCGGCATGGGGCCGATCTCCTGGTAGCCCTGCTTGTTGTAAAAGTGCCTGGCTTGGTCGTTGAAATCCGATACGCAGGCGAACAGGTTCTTCGTCCTTGCGAAGACTGCTGCTTCGACGTGAGCGAGCAGCTGTCTCCCCAACCCTTTGCCTCTCACCCAGTCCGCCACTGCAAGCAGTTCTATATAGTCGCCGAGCAAGAATTTCTGACGAACGACCGCGATGCCGGCCACTCTGCCGTTCTGGACCACGACGTAGCTGTCACGTCCCTGTGGGAGCGGTGTGAAATAGCTGTCCCAGTCATGGGCTCGGTAGGCCAGCCGTTTCCACGGGTCGGAGTCGGTGAGCAAGTCCATAACAGCTACCCGATCCTCCATCGTCATGGGCCGGACGATCGGATCGGTCATGGGGCTGCCTGGTTACAGATTAAAAGATCACTCATGGTCATCGGGGTGAGGTTCCGCTGGGGCAAGAGCTGTTGATGCAGGTTTTGCACCACCTCGTGCGTATGTTTGCCTTTCCCGTTGGCGTGCATCACGATGACACTCCCCTTCCGAACGACCTGCTTCAGTCGGTCTTCGATCTGGATCGCCGTGAGCGTCGGGTCGGGATCGCCGGACTCGACATTCCAAAGAATAAACTGGAGGCCGAGGGCGCGGGCCACGTTGACGGTGTCATCGTTAAACTCCCCATAAGGAGGGCGGAACAACGTCGCGTCATGACTGTACTTGGTTTTGAGCAGCCGAACTGGTCCCAGAATTTCTTGTTTCTGCTCGTCTGCCGAATGGAGCGGCAAATGGGCATGGACTTCCCCATGGGTGCCGACTTCAAAGAACGGGATCTGGAGGAGGGCTCGTACTTGCTGATCGTGTTTTGTTATCCATTTTCCGGACATGAAAAATGTGGCGGGGATCTTCTGCTCAATCAAATAGTCGATCAGTGCCTGATCGTAGCCCGCTCCTTTACGCACGGGGCAGAGGTCGAACGTCAGCGCGACTCCGGGACAAGAGGGTGGGCCAGACTTGATCACTTGGGCCTGCGTGAATGGAGGCATCGCCGGGACAAGCAGCATCGTAAGGACGAGGCCCAGAATCCCTGAGGAGTAGCGCGGTCGCATAGTGATGAGTATACCCGATCCAAGAGGCTTCGCAAAAACGATTGTGCCATGCCGGAATCTCGGCGCCCTATGTGTTTTGGGCAAGGAAGCGATAACCCGCAGGATGCTCAAAAAGGCCGTTCAGCAAGGCCGCAGCGAGTGAAGGGCCGAGGCGTACCCTCTGGGGTACGTTGAGGGTCTGAACGATGCGAGAACGACGCTGGCGGACTTTTTCAGCATCCTGCCAGGAGGCGAAGCCGAGTTGACGCTGGAATTCCCCCACTGTTACGGTGAATGCATGTCTTTGCCCAATTGGAGAATCGGCCGTGCGCTCGGCATCCCGATCCATGTGCATGCCTCCTGGTTTGCAGTGTTCTTCTTTGTGACCTGGTCATTGGCGACGGGCTATTTGCCGGAGACATTGCCTGGTCTGTCGGCCCCACGCTATTGGGGCATGGGTGGCTTTGCTGCACTGCTATTGTTCCTCTCCGTTCTACTCCATGAATTGGGGCATTCCTATGTGGCGCTGCGCTACCAGATCCCTATCAGTCGGATTACGTTGTTCATTTTCGGGGGGATGGCGCACATGGGCAAGGAACCGCCCAGTCCGCGGGCCGAGTTTTTGATCGCGATCGCAGGGCCGCTCGTGAGTTTGATCCTGGGGGCTGGTTGTCTGGGCGGAGCCATGGCAATGGAATCATTGTTCGCGGGATCCGGGATTCAAGGACTCGTCGTCCTCGGAAGCTTGCTCGGCATGATAAATGTGCAGCTCGGACTATTTAATCTAATCCCGGGGTTTCCGCTAGATGGCGGACGTGTCTTACGGGCTGGACTGTGGGCCTGGAACAAGGATTTCCATCGAGCCACCAGCCAGGCCGCGCTCGTGGGAATAGGATTCGGTGTGGCTCTTGGGTTGATCGGTGCGGGCTTGATGGTGGGGGCCTGGTCCGGTGCCCTGGGAGATTCCCTCGCGACGAACGGGGGCTGGCTCATCTTTCTCGGCGCATTCATCTTTTCGGCGGCTCTGAAAAGCAGACGGCAAGCTGCTCTGCAAACTTCGTTGGTGTCGATGACGGTTCGCCAGGTCATGGTCCACCGCGTCGTAACCCTGCTACCGGATATAAGCGTGCAGGACGCGGTCGATCAATACTTTGTCACGCATGGATTCGGTGGGTTTCCTGTATGCGAGGAGGGGCAGGTTCTCGGAGTGGTCACAGTGCGAGACGTGCAAGCGCTTCCCACAGCGCTCTGGCCGTGGCGTCGCGTTCGCGAGATCATGCGCCCGGCGTCGCCGGCCTTCTGTATCCCTCCGGACTGGTCCGTCATGCAGGCGATGGAGCGCATGGTCCAAAGTGGATGGGATCGTCTTCTCGTGATGGAGAATGAAGAAATCGTAGGGCTCATCACCCGATCGTCCGTGGCGCATTTCCTACACCGGACGTGAAACGTAAAACGTGAGACGTGAAAGGTGAGAAGTGCAGGACAAGAAGATCGAACGGATTTGTCCTCTTACGTCTGACGTCTGACGTTTGACCTTTCACGTTTTACGCTCAGTCATTCGCGCGGGCGATGGAAATGTTTTGCGCAATAGAAATACGCACGAGGTGGACCACGAGGAGGAACCCGTAGACGACGCAGAAGAACTTGAAGGTGGCGCGATAAAAGTCTGTCAAGAGAATGGGGAGACAGAGCGCAAAGAGCAGGCTTGCGATCAGCGTCATGAAGGTTAACCGCTTGCAGAAATCATGGGAGGCTTCCCGGCCGATTTGTTTCAGCGCGCGGGCATAGCGCTCGGCTCGTTGAAGTCGGGCTGCCCGCAGAGCCGTTTCTCCCGCTCCCCAGTAGCGCAAGTAGAAATATCCACCCAGAATCAACAGCCAAGGCAGTGCCCACAGAGGCCAATAGGCCGCTCCTCCGTAGGTTTCACTGCTGAGCAAGGCGGCGAAGGAGGGGGCATAGAGCAACCCCAACACCAACGGCAGGATACGCTCATCGTTCGGACGTGCGCCCTCCGGTCCTCCATGAATCAGCTCCCGTTCAAAGAGGGGGTAGCCGTACTTGAGGACCACGAGCGCAATGGCCGCGCTCATGGTTTTGTCCGGAATATAGCGGATACAGTTCTGGAACCAATTTACAATCCACCAACTCAGACTTTCGCCCCAGGTAAATCCAAAGATGGATTCGAGGTAGAGATGCGCGGCATGTTCCCATTGGAGTACGCGCTGGCTCATTGACTCGGCGACGACAGGGTTCAAGGCAAAGGTCGTTTGCTCATTCAGTGCTGCCTGGACAAAGGTTCCCGGAAGGCTCATGACGAGTGCGCCGCCGACCCCAAAGATATAGAGAAACCAGGCATGGGACAGGGCGGAACTGCGTCCCGTGCGGAGGTATTTTTGAAAGCCTGATTGTCTGGCCATCCAACCCCAATAACAGGCGCCGCTCATACTCACCAGCGACCAGGGGAAAATGACCACATCCGCTCCAGTTTCGGGGTACAGTAGCCAGTTCACGAGGGAGTTTGAGAGAAGGGCGACGATGGCTCCCCACCAGGGGCCCAAGAGGAAGGCGACCAGCGCTGTTCCCGTCATGTCGAGGAACAGGATGCTCTCCAGATGACGACTCAATGTGAGCCCAATGTAGTTAAGGAGCAGGCCTGCTGCGACGATTACGCTGGTTTCGTATAAGAGGAGATAGGAGACACCACGGAAAGGCTTCGACGAAAAGAAATCGATCGTGGGAGACGAGTCAGAGACCGGACGTTCGGTCGGGGAAGGCGATTTCCGATCCTTCTTCGCTGTCAGCCGGTTCCGGAAATCCAGCAGCTTCTCCATGAGGGTCAACATGGCCGCGATGAAGCCCACCACAGTGCCGCCGAGCATGAGCATGTCTTTGCCGAAGTCTTCGGGCATGAGCCGGTTCCCCTATAGTACCGGTTGCCATTCTAGCTACGAAGGGGCTTCCCTGCCAGCAAAAGTCCAGAAGCCGACAGTCCGATTTTGTCTTTCTGGTTGATCTGGTTTGTTTGGTTTATTTGGTTGGGGGTTCGTTCAAGCAAATGAACGAGATAGACCAGATGAACCAGACAAACCAGTTTTCTTACGCCTGCGGACCATTCGGCAAGGCCCGGTCTGTCCGAGCGGCTTTCGTGGCTGCGGCTGACAATACCTGCGCCTGTTGTTGGAGGTGGTGGGCGACCTCGGCACCGATCAGCAAGAGGGCCGCGGAGTAGTAGACCCATAAGAGCAGCAGAATGACTTCCAAAAGTGATCCATAGAGGTCTCCATACACGGTCGCATAGGTGCTATAGGTCACAAACAAGAGTTTGGCCGCGACCCAGAGCAGGCTAAACGTTAGCGCCCCGATCATCGCCTCTCGCCATTGCGGCCGCCGCCGTGGGACGAGCCGATATAATCCTGTGACAGTGAGGAAGGCCAGCGCGAAGGGGAGCGTATAGGTGAGAAACAGATCATGGGCTGCGAGGGCCAGGAGATCGAGCCCCCAGAGTCTTGGCGCGTATCCCGTTAAAAAATTAACAGTTTGGGTCGCAACGTAGGAGAGAACCAGTACCAGTCCGGTCACGCCGAGCGAGGCCACCGCGATGGCGGTTGAGATGAGGGGGTGGCGGCGCCAGGTACTCTCGAATACAACGTTCAACGCATAGTCGAGTTCATAGAACACCAACGTGCCGAACCAGGCGAACGTCAGAAACACAGCCCATCGGACGGTTTCCAAGGCGCTCACCCGATGCAATTCCATTGCGACATGCTTTCCCAGCGATGGGAGGAATCCCTTGAGAAAACTGAGGAGGACCTGTTCACCGATCACATCCTGGCTCACCACGAAACTCAGGCCGTAGAGCAAGAGGAAGACGAGCGGGAAGAGGGAGAGCAAGGAGAAAAATGCAAGAGAGGCCGCCAGGCTGGCGCACCCATGGCGCAGAAATGATCGTACGAGGTCTTGGAGAACACGGAAGAGCTGCATAAGGTGCGATGAGTGAAGGGCCTGTCACCAACGTAGCACGAGTCGCTCTCTTGCGCACCTGTTTAGCCCGCATCGTTCACGTTGGCTTCTACTGTAATAGCCAACGGTCAGGCGAAGGATATGGGGCCAGCAGGATGCTCAAAAAGGCTGCCCAGCAAGGCCGCAGCGAGTAAAGACCGGAGGCGTACCCTCTGGGGCGCACGGTGCGACGAATAAGGAGCACCAAGTCTGTGCGCGCGCCGAGTGGTGAGGCGGCCGGGTCCCCGTTGAGGATCTGAACGATGCGAGAACGACGCATGGGAAAAGGCGCGTCTTGGCGCGCCGGGGTCGGGCGGGTGAGAAGGACGGCCTTTTCAGCATCCTGTCAGAGAATTATTTAAGAGTCAGGACCGATTGAAGCGCGAAGCTGACCAGAGGGTCGGGGAAGAGGCCGAACAGAATCACGCCAGCGACGGCACAGGCCAACACGAAGGATAAGGCCGGCGAGGTCACGAGGCGTGCTGGCGCGACGGAAGAGGGATTTGGATCGCGCATATACATCACCATCACCACCCGCATGTAGTAGTAGGCCGACACGGCGGCAAAGATCAGGGCGAGAGCGGCGAGCCAGGCCAAGCCTGCTTCGACTGCCGCCATGAACACATAGAATTTCCCGATGAAGCCTGCGGTCGGCGGAATGCCTGCGAGCGAGACCATAAAGACCAGCATGAGAAAGGCCGCGAGAGGCTGGCGCTTTGCGAGCCCCGTGAAATCTTCAATTTCCTCTCCCTCGATCCCGCCTTTCCGGAGCATGCCGATGACGGCGAAGGCACCGAGCGTCATGAACGCATAGATCGCCAGGTAGATCATGACGCTGGCGAGGCCGGGCGTTCCCCCGGACGCGCCGCCCCCACGGCCTGCCGCCACAAAACCGATCAACGCGTAGCCGGCGTGCGCGATGCTGGAGTAGGC
>JANYEF010000149.1 GCA_025363325.1 Nitrospira sp.
TTGTTTGTCTGGTTGATCTGGTTTTTTGGTTGAACGAAGCTAACTAGATGAACCAAATCAACCAGATCAACAAAACAAACCAGATGTACCAGACCAACCAGAGAGACCAGATGAACCAGAGAGACCAGATGAATCAGAGAGACCAGATGAATCAGAGAGACCAGATGGCCGTGGTTGTAACCGGTGCCTCGACCGGTATTGGTGCGGCTTGTGCACTCGATTGTGCCGGTCGTGGGATGACGGTGTTTGCCGGTGTGCGTGACCCCCGGGCAGGGGAGGCGCTTGCCGCGAAGGGTGGTCCGTCACTCATTCCCATCACGATCGACGTTACTGATGTGCCGTCGATCGCGCGATCCGTCGAGGTGGTACAACGGGTTCTGGGCGAGGCTGGTCTTGGAGGGCTCGTCAATAATGCCGGGATCGCCATCGGTAGCCCCCTCGAAGTGATTGCCTTGTCGCAACTCCGGAAACAGCTTGAGGTCAACGTGATCGGGCAGATCGCTGTTACTCAGGCGTTTCTTCCGTTGCTGCGCCGTGGCCGCGGTCGGATTGTGAACATGGGATCAATTGCCGGTCGCGGCACCATTCCATTGTTGGGGCCCTACTCTGCATCGAAGTTTGCCTTGGAGGCGTTGACAGATGCGTTGAGAATGGAACTGCAACCCTGGGGGATTCAGGTTTCGATTATTGAACCGGGGGCGATCGCGACGCCGATTTGGGGAAAATCAGCCATGTCGGCAGAGGACCTCGAAGCGTCGGCTAGCGAAGAGGCGAAGGCCCTCTATGGCGAAGCGGTGATTCGAATTCGTGAGGCTATTGCCCAAGCGGCCCAACGAGCCATTCCGACGGATGCAGTGGTTCGAGCGGTGCATCATGCGCTGACGGCGTCTCACCCAAAAACCCGCTATCTCGTGGGCGCCGACGCCAAGCTGCGTGCGTGGATGGTGAAGTGGTTACCGGATCGCATTCAAGATACGTTGCTGATGTGGGCCCTGAAATATCCGCGCTAGGAAGATCGTTATTTGGTTTATTTGGTTTGTCTTGTTGGCGCGTCTGGGTTTCGCATGGGTAGTCTGACGGGGTAGGATGCGGGCCTCATCAGGAGGCCACGATGCAAGACACCGCGTTGTATCAATACCTGCTGGGTTTGAAGTCGCCGTGGACCGTGAGCCGCGTCCAGTTGAACGTCACAGGGCAGTGCGTGGACGTGTGGGCCGAGCACCCGGAGGACGCGGTGTGGGCGTGTCCGCACTGCACCAAGACGCTGCCGCTGTACGATCACGCCGAGGCGCGGACCTGGCGCCATCTCGACAGCGGCCAGTTCCAGACCACCTGCACGCGCGGATCCCACGGGTGGCCTGCGGGGAACACGGAGTGGTCCAGGTTACGGTGCCATGGGCGGAGCCGCGGTCGCGATTTACGCTGCTCTTCGAGCGCCTCGCCATCGATGTGCTGGGGCAGTGCAACGTGACAGGAGCCACGAGGATCTTGCGGCTCAGCTGGGATGAGGCCTGGGGCATTATGGAGCGCGCCGTCACGCGGGGGCGGCAGCGCAAAGCGCCGAAGGTCGTGCACCGGATCGGCGTCGATGAGAAGGCGGCAGCCAAGGGGCACAAGTACCTGACACTGGTCTGCGACTTGGCTGAGGGCACGGTGGAGCACATCGCCGAAGACCGCACGCAGGAGAGTCTCGACGGCTACTACGCGGGGCTGACGCAGGCGCAACTCGACGGCATCGAGGCGGTGGCGATGGATATGTGGGAGCCGTATATTCAGGCGACGCGGGCGCGCGTGCCTGCGGCGGCGGAGAAGATCGTCTTCGACCGCTTCCACATCATGGGGCATATCGGCAAAGCCGTGGACACCGTACGGAAGCACGAGCACCGCGCGTTGATGGCGTCGGGCGACGAGACGCTCAAGGGCAGCAAGTACCTGTGGCTCTATAGCCAAGAGAATGTGCCGGCGCAACGGCGCGACGAGTTCGCTGCGCTGATACGCAAGGAGCTCAAGGTCGGACGGGCATGGGCGATCAAGGAAGCGCTGCGTGGTCTGTGGCACTACGTCTATCCGGCGTCAGGCTGGAAGTTCTGGAAGCGGTGGTACTTCTGGGCGACGCACAGCCGGCTGGAACCGATTCGCAAGGCGGCGGAGACGGTCCGCCGGCACATCGACAACATCCTGACCTACTACCAACATCCGATCACCAACGCGATGAGCGAGGGGCTCAACAGCCAGATCCAGAAGATCAAGAGCATGGCCTGCGGGTTCCGCAACATCGAGCACTTCAAGACGGCGATCTACTTCCACTGCGGAGGGCTCGATCTATACCCATGCTGAACCCGGGAGCGCCGTCTTGTTTATTTGGTTGAACGAAACTAACAAGATCAACCAAATAAACAAAATGAACCAAATCAACCAACTAGATCGGGGTTGAGCCGATTCATCGGCTTGATCGAGAGGGCTTTAATTTCGTTGTAGATGATCGTGCGTCCTGCCTGGCGGAGGCGGGAGAAGACTCCCTCCACAATCACCTGGTCACCTTCCCGAACTTCGATCTGACCGAGACTGATGATTTTCAGCGTGCCGGCCTGATCCTTCAACAGAAACCCATAGGCGGGTTCACCTTGCCGATTGGTGGCAAGTTGGACGTTGGTGACCTGGCCGCTCACCACCACTTCTTGGCGGTCGTACTGCTCGGGATGGGTGATGAGTTCAGTGATCTCCAGGAGACCGGATGCGTGGGCAAGCCATGGTACAGAGATGAAGGCGAACAGGGGGAGTACAAGAATCAGGAAACGTGTGATTTGGTGACGTTGACGCGGGGGCTGATGGATGCTCGACAGTCTGATCATGATGTGGATGTATTATACATCACCGAAGGCAAAGTGCAATCACGGATGCTTTCTACCACTTATCGGAGGCTCTGCCGCTCGCATCCTCCCCTCTCATACTGTTGAGGATCTGAGCCTGCATTTCGCTCAACTCCTTCGCGGGACCCTCAGCAGAGGCTTCAAGCGCCCCCACGTCTAGCTTTGGTATAGGAGCGGTTCGCTTGAGCAGTTCTTCATCCACTGCCTCGGGAGAGCGGTCCATATCGTTGAGAATGGTGGTGAGCCGCTGTAGCCCAAACAAGTTCCTGGTGATTTCTGAATGCATGGCATTGGAACTGGCTCCGAAGACGAGCGAGGTCCAGAATTTGACTTCGATCTCCTCGGCCAGGTTGCCCCAGATCATGGCGGTCAGTTTGTCGATGAGCGCGGACTCTGTCTTCTCCAACCCGTCGTAGGTCGAGAGCGATCGTTCGATGGGCTGCTCTGCGAGTACCGAGAAGGTTTCCTTCCACAAATCCAGTGGCGCTGTCACTGCGGCCGCAGCGCCAGTCTGTAATGTGGCCTGGAGTGCGTGCAGATACTGCGTGAGGTACTTCACCTTACGGGCGGCGAGACTGCCGGCGGGGATGCCCCAGACATGTGCAATTTCATGATCTTGCAACGGCGCAGCGCTCGCGCTCTGCCGCTCGCGTTCAGCCAGGTTGAGTCGTGTGCGATATTTTTCGGCCATGCGGAGTTGGGTTTGGAATTCGATGCTGAGCCGTTGCTGCTGATAGTCCTCATCCGTGACCTCATCGGCTTCCCAACGCTGCTCCAGCAGACGAATTGCAGGCTTGGGTAGCACGGTCCTTGCGGATGCGCGCAAGGCATCAAGCGTATCAGCGGAAATGGAGAAACGCTCGGTCAGGAGGGTGCGGGCACGGTCGGCGAAGGCCTCACGGAGCTGCGTGAGTCTCCGGAGACTCGCGCATTGCAGCCACGTCCGCTCCCGCTTGAGCCGCACTTGTCGGCGGTATTGGTCGCGCCGGTCCGTGACGACCTTAATCGATTCTTTGGTCATGGTGGTGTTGGTGGGCTTGGTCCCGGCGACGCAGCGGGGATCCGGTCGATCTGCCACGATGTACAGGATTTCTTCGTCCGTCACATCGAAGTACTGAAGCAGAATCAGTCGAAGCATGATCCGCCCTTGCATGGGCATGGCATCGATGACGGATCGGATCTTTTCAACGGTCAGGAGTGAAGCTGGTGACGCTATTGTGGTCATTGGGTTGAGGGGCCTCTATGCCGAGCCGGAATGACGCGATTCGAGATAAAGGGCGACGTATTCGCGAATCTCTTGAATGGTTCCGCTGACGAACATGTCCCGTGGGATTTCCACGCGCGTGAGAGTGGCTGGATCTACTCCGCGTTCAATCGCGTAGTCTTCGTCGATGTATAGACTCAACGATCCGTCAGGAAATCGGATCGCGTAGAGTGCGTTATTGTCAGCCATTGAACGTGTCAAGTGGCTTCTAGCAGGGTGCTGAAAAAGCCCGCCAGCCTCTCACGCGCGTCTGTCCTGTTCGTTTGGTCTATCTGGTCTGTCTCGTTTAATTGGTTGAACCAGACTAGCTGGATACACCAGATGAACCAAATCAATCAGAGAGACCAGATAATGTCCAGACTGCTACATCTTAGGCACACAAGGTCTACGGTATACAGGTATCATATGGGCGATTTAGCTGTCAAAGCAGGGAATCCGCTCTGGGTCATCGCTTGCGCGACAACAGCGTCGCCGTCACAGAATGTCGGCCGTAAAGCCAACCAGGGTGAGTCCTCTCCAACAAGAACGGCCTTCGATCGTGAGACCGAAGGCCGTGTCCGATGCTTCTCTGCGACGCCGTATTAGCCGCCGAGCGTGTCGAGTGTTTCCTTGAGGCTCTTGCGAATGCTGGTGAAAATCGGCGTATCGCGCAGCGTGAAGCGTGAGCCTTCGGTTTCGCGGAGCGCCATCACGAGATCCAGGAAGTCTTCCGGCTTATCGCTTTCAAACGCCACCACCCATTCCTGGTCATCCAATCCGAATGAATAGGACGTGTTCAGCTTCACCGAGGGGAAGCGATGCCCGACTTCGATGTGCTCGTCCATCATGCCCTGCCGCGCCGCTTTTGTAAGGAGGAACCATTCGCGCGTCTTGAGGAACGGGTAGACGAAAATATATTTGGCTTTGCCTGGAACGACGGTCAGACGCTTGCTCTCCTGATTTTCGTGGGTGTGATGATCCACGTAGACCGAGCGCTTGGTGATCGAGAGATAGGAGTAGGGAGTGGTCAGGTACTGCCCCAACCCCGAGGCCAATATCTTCGTGGTCATGTCCTGGAATAGTTCCAGTTCGTAGCTGATCCGCCACAGCATGATATCGCAATCGCCCCTGATCCCGACCGAGGAGTAGGCAACTACGAGGACTTTGCCGGTATAGTCCTCGACCGCACGCATGAATTCTTGCTTGCCTTTGGTGCGTTCGCTCTCGGGGAGGCGCCGCCAGGCCGGATCGACTTTATAGAACGCGAAGTTCACATATTGGCGTTTAGGTGCTTGGGGCGCTGGGGTTTGTTCAGGGGTGGACATCGAAAACTCCTCCGTATAACGTCTTGAAAAGGCGCGCTAAGTAGCGATTGAGTTGTTTATCACTTCATCTTTGCTGTTGTCAACATCGAAGAGAGGCTGGGCCGTTCGTTGACAGGAGAAAAGTGATCTGGTACTGGCATGGCCATGTGGGTCGCACCGGTCTATGGGCTGAGGAGCATGTCGATGTTTGTGGGCGTTGTTGTGCTGAGTTGTCTCCTTCATGTGTCGGCCCATGCCATCGACGTGCATCCCACTGTGGAGCAGATTCAGACCGCACTCGATCAGGGGAAAGAGGCGGCGCAGAAGCGAAGCCCTCCGGATACGTTTTATGTTCGATTCGGCGCAACCGACGAGCTCCATTCCAGCGGGTTTTTGATCACGAAACTCGGCGGCCTGTCAGTCATGGCGACGCATATGGCCCTGCGGGGGATCCAGCCGAGCGAGACCGATGTGACGCAAGTACTGGAAGGCCAGACGATGCTGGTCAGCACCGTCATCCTCGGGAATGTTCCCAACTTCGCGGCAGACAGTTATATGGTGTTCGATCAGGAAGGAATAACCATCAAGCCCGTAACCGTCCGCTTCGATGGGTTTGCCAATCGCAGCGCTGCCTGGCCGGAGAGCCCACGATTCAAAGCGAAAGTCATCGCGTCGTTCAACTATGCTGACTTCGACCCGAACGCCAAGACAACCATTACGGTCTTTCCGGCGAACGGAGGAGAGTCGAGCTTCCGTATAGATTTTTCAGGGATCCATTAGCATAAGAAGATCGTTATTTCGTTTGTTTGGTTTGTCTGGTTTATTTGGTTGAACCAGACCAACCAGATAAACCAAACTAACCAGATGAACCAGACAAACCAGTTTGACGCAGAAACCATCGCGATCGGCACCGAGCTGTTGATCGGGGGCCGATCCGATTCCAACTCTCTCTTCCTTGCCGACGAACTCGGCAAGCTCGGGATCGCAGTTCGTTTTAAATCGGTCGTCGGTGATGAGCGGCAGGATATCGTCACGGCCATTCACACAGCCGTGAAGAGAGCCCAGGTGATTATCATGACCGGCGGACTCGGCCCCACAGTGGACGATTGCACGAGAGAGGCGGTGGCACGCGCGACCGGGCATCGGCTCGGTCGTCGAAAAGAAGCGCTGGAAGGTATGACTGCCAGACTCGCCCAATGGGGCCGCATACCAAACACAGCCCAGTTGCGCCAGGCGATGATTCCGTCCGGTGCCACGGTGCTGAAGAATCCGGTCGGCTCTGCGCCGGGGTTTTGCCTGACATGGAAGAAGGCGCTGATCATCTCGTTGCCCGGCGTGCCGCGGGAAATGGAAGAGATGATGTGGCAGGAAGTGCTGCCGCTGCTGCGTGCAGAGAGTGGCGCAGCGGGCCGGTCTCCCCGAGAGCCGATCGTTCGGCAGGTGTTTCATACCTTCGGCCTGGCGGAGGCCGACGTCGATGCCAAACTAAAAGGGCTCATTCCAAAAGGAGCGTCCGTCGACTTGGGGATGCTCGCATCGCCGATGGGCGTACTGGTCTCGCTGACCACGAAGGGGAACCCATCTGCCAAGAAGAAGAATCGTGATCTGCTGCAGAAGCTGGCGAACGATACCCGCGCACGACTTAGTGATTGGCTCTTCGCCGAGGGGCGCGACTCGATGGAAGAGGTCGTCGGGCGGGAACTCACCACACGGGGGCTCATGCTGGCAGTGGCGGAATCCTGCACTGGCGGATTGATCGGCCATCGGCTGACACAGGTGGCTGGTTCATCCGCCTATGTGGATCGGGGCGCCGTCTGCTACAGCAATCGGGCGAAGACGGAGATGCTGGGTGTGCCCGCAGAGCTGATTGCCCAAAATGGCGCGGTGAGCAAGGAGGTCGCAGCGGCGATGGCCTGCGGTATTCGCGAGAGCGCCAACGTATCGGTAGGACTCAGCGTCACCGGTATTGCCGGGCCAGGCGGCGGGACCGAGACCAAGCCGGTCGGGCTCGTCTATATCGGGTTGGACGGTGGAACCGGCCAGCCGATCACACAGGAATTCCGGTTTCACGGCGACCGGAATGTCATCAAACAACGGTCCTCGCAAGCCGCGCTAGACCTTCTTCGCCGTTGGTTGCTCGATAAGGCGTCAAGGTGATCCGGGCGTTCCTTGCCGTCGAACTATCTCAAGAGCTGCGGGCCGAACTTGCCACGGTCCAACAGGAGTTGAAGCATAGAATTGAGCCGGAGATGAAGCGAGGCATGCGCATTTCCTGGGCGCGGCCGGCCTCGATCCATCTCACACTCAAGTTCCTTGG
>JANYEF010000154.1 GCA_025363325.1 Nitrospira sp.
GCCTACTACCAAGAAGCGGTCGCGGACGAACTGGGCAAAAATTGACGCGCTCAAGGACAGGGAGATCGATACCTCTGATATTCCAGAGCAAGGGAAAGCATTCTTTAAGCGCGCGATGCTAAGACTTCCCGAGCCGAAGACCGCTGTGACCATTCGCTTGGATCGTCAGGTCTTAAATTGGTTCAAGACCAAGGGGCCTGGTTACCAGACACGAATTAATGCCCTCCTTCGAGCCTATATGGAAGCGCACAAAGGATGAGGCGAGGGCAACCGCCTGTCCTTCTTGCTCGCAGAACGCGCACGATGAAACTGTGCTCGTCCAATGCGCGCAGTGAACGACAGTCCGGTTACCCTCGCTATAGAAAGGCACGGAAGAGAACCGTCCGCGAGAGAACTTAGCAATTAAGCAATCTCTCGAACCACAAAATTGCTCCACAAATTAAAACATGATTCCGCAAACTCAAACAGATCATACTTCCGGATGTCGTCACCGTCCAAGAATGCAGCCCGATACTTGACGGAGCTGGCAGAAGGATTTGCTGCAGCCGCAAAGTGATCCCATTCTCGATACAAGTTAAAGTCTGCATCCTGTGAAGGGTTAGTCAGGGCTTTATGCTTGAAACCGTTACAGACATCACGACAGGCTCGCATCTCAAAATGTTTAGAAAATAGATCCGTCATTTTGTCTTTCAGATCAGGCCGACATGCCTGAATCCAATCTCGAAGGTGATAACAGTTCTGAAGAAATGCGATCACTACATCAAGATCATATAAATCTGGCTCTGTATGGACGCTCTTCTTGGCAATTTCAGAGGTCCGTTGATGCCAACGAATGACTCTGCTCCATTGCAGTTTCCATTGCTGCTCGCGAGGAATTATTTCGTCTGGATTTAGAGTGCTTCCTCCATACCAAGTCGGCATTGCAACACCTCCTTACAAGATGCAGAAACTTAAACCCCTCAGTCTTTACCTACCCAAGAGGGAAGCACCTCACCCATTTCTTGACTGAGCTTCCTTGCCAGATCGTCACGTTTCCTGATCAACGCCTCCACCATCCTAACTGCTTCTTCATCTCTCATAACAACTACGCCTAGCCTTCTCAGCCTGTCTCGATTCCCAAGAATGCCACCTGGTTGTTTTTTTGAAGCACCGTCGTCGGTGATAAGAATGGCGTCGTACTTAATGGCATTAAAGACGATTTCTACGTCTTGCCTTTGACTAGCGGTCGTGGTTCCCGCCGGGAAGAGTATCTTTTCGATCTCTCGCCACAGTCTCCGCTCATGAGGAGAACTCAAGGAAGATTCGGTAGCACCATACGAATAGGCCTTCTGTTCCCGCTGGGGATCACCACCAGCAACAGCTTCCTTTTGAGCTGCCTGAGACATCTCAAGAAATATTACGTCGTCATCAGCCCATTTCTCTATGCGATTCATGTGCTCAAGTTCACGGCGAGAATTGATACGGTTTGCGTCGATGTGAAAATTCAGCCAGACGTATCGGTCCAGTCGAAGCATAATAAGAAGCTAGGTTGTCAGGAGCATTTCTTGATGTCAAATGGTAGGAACCCGGCAAACAAACAAGAGATGCCCCTTCCTTATCATATGCTTCATTTTATACCGCCACGAGGAACGCCCGGCTGCTTAGCGAAGCTGCTGAAAACTTTCTGAAGCGTGGACTGGCGGAGCACTCCTACTAAAGCCGCTGAACAGCAGTTTCAAGTTTCGGCAAGCAGGGCTCGAGTTCTGGCTTTGATGCTCTGGTCACCACAAATGCTGCCGGTACATGCTCCCAGTGCCGCAAGTCCTGTCGTAGCGCGCCTTCCAGCACTACCGGCGCGGTGCGCATCAAGGCCACCCCCCCCGATCACCGAGAGCTGACAGAGCGCCCCTTTGCCATCGCCCGCCGCATCGAGTATGCAGCCTCCGACCATGACGCCGGCTCTTGCCGCCAATGGGATCAAGGAAAATTTGGGGCCAGGTCTCGCGATCCAACATTGACTAACTGCCTGCTCCGGACTCCCCAGCCAATGTTTAGATTGAAGCAGGCACCTCATTGGTCTAAGCCCTCGCCCAGAAGTTCGCCTCTCTCGCCTTGATTTCGCCTACGCCTCCGGCTACAGTCCTTTCCCTACACAGCGCAGATTCATGGAGTGATACATGGGCGAAACTCGCGTCGATCTTGAACATCTGCTGGAAGACCTTCGGGATGCCTATCCCTCCAGTATCGCGGAAACGATCCTCACCGAAATCATTGCCAACTCTCTGGACTCTGGGGCCAGCCGGATCGCGATGACGGCTGACCCCGCGCAATCCACACTGACCGTGGTAGACAACGGGTCCGGCATGCAGCGAAAAGCGATGAGGCAGTATCACGACATCGCAGCCAGCACGAAAATACGCGGCCAAGGCATCGGGTTTGCCGGAGTGGGCATCAAGCTTGGGCTCCTGTTGTGCAAAGAGGTGGTCACGGAAACCAGGCGTGGCAGCACGCACGTGGCCACGCGGTGGCACTTAGCCTCACGCCATCGCGCACCCTGGCAATGGGTAACCCCGCTTGGACTGCTCGGCGAGCAGGGCACTGCGGTGCAGCTGAAGCTACAAACCCCACTCTCTCCTCTCGTAGACCCTGGGTTTCTCGAAGGAGTGATGCGTCGACATTTCCAGCCATTGATGGAACCCTCCTTTGATTCCTTTCTTGCCGGCCAATACCCGGCCGGGATTACGTTCGAAGTCAATGGGCGATCGTTGGAACGGCATCCCATGTCGGCGCCTGAGCAAGCCCCGTTGACCATTCGATTAGCCCGACGACGCAAACCCTCGGCCTTGGGGTATCTGTCCCGCCATACCGCACCACTACCAGAGGATCAACGCGGCGTCGCGATCAGCACGTTGGGCAAGGTCATAAAACGCGGATGGGACTGGTTGGGCGTGACTTCGTTACAGTCGGAGCGTATCAACGGCCTGATCGAAGTCCCCGACCTGGCCGCCTCGCTCACTCTCAACAAAGGGGATTTCATTCGCACGGGCACCCGAGGGGCCGTCTATCTTGCCTATCGTAAGGCAATCCAGGAAGCCGTCTCTCGGCAATTAGAAGCCTGGGGCGATACGCGCACAGGAACACCGGACGCCTCATCACGCATGATGCGCCCATTGGAGCGAGATCTGGATCGAGTGCTGGAAGAATTGTCCGATGACTTTCCGCTGCTCGCCTCACTCGTCGAACGCCGAGCCGGGGGCCAAAAGCGATTGCCGATCGATGGCAAGCCAACCGGCAGAGCAGCGGGAGCAGAAGCCCTTGCAGTTCTGGCCACCCCATTGACGGCCGAAGCACCGCGTCCGAATGAGACCGAGCCATCTCAGCCACAAATACCCCCTCCGCCGACTGACCAGGACACATCAGTGACCGAG
>JANYEF010000196.1 GCA_025363325.1 Nitrospira sp.
TTCTACTGCGGCGAACGATCTGCGACCATCTGCGTCGTGCTCGGCCCGAAAAAATACTCAACGTATTCCAGCGAATACGCTTCCGGTTTTTCCGGGCCTGCGGCCTCGCATCTGGCCGCACCTCCTTCACCTCGTCACGAAGGCAATGCCGGACAAGTTCCTAGCTTTATCTATCTCCCTTGCGTCTGTCAAGCATCGATCGGGGTCTGTGAAAAGATATGGGGGTCATAGATACGGGTCATTAGATGATGAGCCCTGCTGGTTAGCAGGAGAACTGAGCGAGACAGGCGGGAAAGGCGGGACGAGCGAGACGGGGGAGGGTTCGAGGTCCGAAATTCGAGGTTTTCGGAACTTCGAACCCCAAACTTCGAACTTCGGATCGCGCCTTTCCCGCTCGTCCCGCCCGTCTCGCCCGTCCCGCGCGCTCTGGTCTGGCATTGACCTATCGTCTGTGCTAGATTCACTCCCACCTATGGCTGCTTCACCACCACATTCGGCACGACAACTGTCTCACAAGTCTTTGATGTTCCCAGCAGCTGACCCTCGTTTCACGTTTCACGTCTCACGTCTCACGGTTCCTCTGATGGGCATCCTGCTGGCTCTGCTCTGTTTAATCGGCACCGCCTGCAGCACGACCGACCAGCATACGAAGATTCTCTTTGAAGATCCTCGCGGAACCGTGGCTCTCCAGACGATGTCCGATCGGTCGATTCAGGCCACTCATCCGATCACGCTGGAACCAACCCTTCTCGCCCGGCTGTTGCGCGGTATAGAGATTCAGGAGCAAGGGCATGGCCTTCAAAAATATCTCGCAGGGCCAGCCTCTTCCGTCCCGGTCTTCTCGGACGATCAGATCCGATTCCTCGCGCCTCTGCTTGCAGAGGGCTTACGCACGGCAGTACCAGATCAGCATATCGAGTATCGTGTCCACACTACACTCAACGGTTCCATGTTCGAATCTTCGACCACGGAAACCACCGCCGGTACCGTCTACGTCTATGGCCGATCCCTGTACGTGACACTCTCTCAGTATCGATACTCACCGACGCGGACGAACATGAACTTGAACGACATGTCCAATCGATCGCGTTCACCCGATTCTTCAGGCCTTCTGAACCGTATTGTGCTGTTCACTCCGAGCGCCGCCGACCGGTCCGATAGCTATGATCCGCCGGAAGGAGGGAAATCGACCGATCGGTTCCTCGCCATCGATTATCAGATGCTGCAACATACGCCCGCAGCAACAGCTACTGGGCAGACTGCGCCGACTCGCGAATCTCCAGCAGGAACCGGCGCATCCGACGCCTCAACTCAGACGACAGAGGCCCTGGCTCAGCGCGAGGCGGAAATCCACGCACTCAAGGATCTCGTCAATAAAAATAATTCGGATGTGGAAACCCTCAGGAAGGAACTGCAATCCGTTCAAAAACAGCTCGGTAACCAGCCCCCCCAGCCAGACAGCCCAAAGCGAAAACCCGTACCGCAGCAAAAATGAAGGTGGCGGTTGATAGGCTGAAGGGGTTCAGACTGAAGGTCTGAATTCGGAGTCCGACATTTCAAAAACTTTGGCCTTGTTACCTTCAGCCTTACCCCCTTCAGCCTTCTTCCCTACGAGTTCCGATACCCGTTCGTAATCGGCATCCGCCGATCTTTTCCAAGCGCTCGATGCGTGATCTTGATGCCGATCGGCGCTTGCCGGCGTTTGTACTCGCTGCCGTCCACCATCGTCATGACACGGGCCACCGTGGCGCGGTCGTATCCCGCTTCGACGATCTCTTCGAGAGACCGGTCTTCTTCCACATAGGCCTGGAGTATGGGATCGAGTACCTCGTAGGGGGGCAGCGAGTCTTCATCCTTTTGGTTGGGCCTCAGCTCGGCGGTCGGTGGCCGATCTAACGTCCGTTTGGGAATCACCGGGGTTGTGCCACGGAGGTTCCGGAGCCGCGCCAGCTCATACACCATCGTCTTCGGCACGTCTTTGATCACGGCGAAGCCGCCGGCCATATCGCCGTACAACGTGGCATACCCCACGCTCATCTCGCTCTTGTTGCCCGTGGTGAGCACCAGATGGCCGAACTTATTCGAGAAGGCCATGAGGAGATTGCCCCGGATGCGGGCTTGGAGATTCTCTTCCGTCGTATCGGGCGCACGCCCCTCGAACGTCTCCGTAAGCGCCTGCCGATAGTGGTCGAACAGCCCCGTGATGGGTATCGTCCGGACGGAAATCGCGAGGCTTGTCCCCAATTCGGCGACATCGTCGTGACTGTCTTGCGACGTATAGGGCGACGGCATGAATAGGCCCCACACGTTCTCGGCGCCGAGCGCATCGACGGCGAGCACGGCGGTCAGCGCAGAGTCTACGCCGCCGCTCAAGCCGATCACGGCACGCGTAAATCCGTTCTTCCTCACGTAATCGCACACCCCCACCGTGAGCGCCCGATACACTTCCTCCAGTGGGTCCAGGACCGCCGCCACATCGGGAACCGCACGCACCCGATTTTTCTGAACAGCTGGAAGCGACGCAGCACAGACCTCCACAACAGAGGCCACCCGCCGTGGCAAGAGCTTCTTCCGGCCTTGGGTTCGTCTCGCCCGCGCGATAGCCTCCATATTGAGGTCGGCGACGATCAGATCTTCTTCAAAGGCTTTTCCTCGCGCGATGACCTCACCCTGGTGATCGAGGATCACACTATTCCCGTCGAAAACCAGATCGTCCTGACCGCCGACCGCGTTGGTGTAGGTGAGCACCACGCCGTTTTCCCTCGCGCGGGTTGCCAACATCTGCTCGCGTACCCGGCTCTTGCCCAGATGAAACGGCGAGGCATTGATATTCACGATGACTTCGGCGCCTGCTGCCGCCTGGAAACGGGTCGGACCTTCCGGCCACCAGATATCTTCACAAATGTTGACCCCGACCACCGTGCCACGCAGGCGGATGAGCGGCAGCCTCCGGCCTGGCTGAAAATAGCGGCTCTCGTCGAATACCCCATAGTTCGGCAAGTACCACTTGCAATAGGTAGTGATGAGCTTCTGATCTGCGATGACCGCTGCCGCGTTGTAGAGTTCGTGCGCGCCGGCCGAGACCACCGACGAGCGGGCCGGTTTCAGATCTATTCCATCGCTCTGGCCGACGTAGCCCACCACCGCGGCAAGGCCCCGGCAGTGACGGATGACTTCCTGGAGCGCACGGCGGTTGTCCGCAACAAAACGAGGCTTTAATAAAAGGTCTTCAGGCGGATAGCCGGTGATCGCCAGCTCCGGGAATGCGACCAAGTCGGCCTTCGCCTTCTTCGCCTCGCGCAGCCAAGCCGTGATCCGGCGGACGTTCCCCTCCAGATCCCCAACCGTCGGATTCATCTGCACCATGGCGATTCGAAAGGTACGCATAGTTACCACCAGGTTGGTGAAAATGACCTCCAACTTCGTTCTCGGCTCGCAAGCGTCCTCAACGTACCCCAGAGGGTACGCCTGCGGTACTTGCATCGCCTGCGGCCTCGTTGGAATGTCATTTTGACCAACTGGATATCACACGTGTTGCGGGAGTATCAAATAGCCTCTAACCAGGAATCTCGTTGACTCAATATCGTCGCAGATTCGGAGGTGGAAGATGCCAAAGATCTCTCCGAACCGCCGCCCAGAGCGCCTCCAAGGTCACCGTAAGGTCTGGCGCCGAACGAGCCACCAGTTTGACCACTATCCCAGATGTTGCCGGAGTCGAGACCGCGCCTAGCACCAGGCCGGGATGCTCATCCAGAATCGTAGCGATCGCCGCTTCGAGGCCCTTCCAGACTTCGGCATCGACCCCATCGCCGATGACAAACAGCGACGCCACATAATCCCAGCTCTCGGCGAGGCCAACCGACTCAGGCAGTAGGCCGGGCACCACCCGATACCGTTCGACGACCGACCCTCCTAGTGGCGTTGTGATGCAGATCTCGTTTTCGACCGCAGCGAAGGCCCAGCGCTCCCGCATGGCAACTCGACCGGAGGCCATGGCGTCCCATAGTACCACTG
>JANYEF010000244.1 GCA_025363325.1 Nitrospira sp.
CGGCTGGATGACCCACGCGGCGTCCTACGCGCGGTTCCGCAACGTGAACGTCATCGGAGGTCAGGCGGGATTATGAGTACGACCAGCCACAAGACCTGGCCGAAGTTGACGAGCCGGGACGAGTTCCAATTTCTCGCGGAGCTGGTTCTGAAACGTTCGACCGGTGACCACACACTTGTCTCGTTGCAGGATCAGCAGAGCGGGACGACGCGGTTTGCGAACAATCAGATCGTCCAGAACGTCGATACAAGGCGCGGGTCTTTGCGTGTGACGGTGGCGTTCGGGCGGCGTCAAGGCACCGCCGGTACGACGGATCTTACTGCTGGGGCGGTGCAAGAGACGGTGACCAGAGCCACGCAGATCGCGCATGTATCGCCGGACGATCCGGAATACCTCCCGCCGGTGGAACCACAGTCGTATCTGACGCCTCCGACGACACGAGCTGAAACTGCCGCTGCCGGGCCGGCCCGTCGACTGGAATACACGAATGAGGCGATCGGGCAATGCCGGATGGAAAATCTTGGCGCAGCCGGGATTGTGTCCTCGTCGATTGCGACGGTTGGAGTGGCCGCAAGTACGGGACTCTTCGCCCACGAGGAACGGACCGATGCACGATTTAGTCTCACGGTTCAGGCCGGCGAGGCCACGGGCTGGGGTGCCGCAGCCCATCGGTCCATCGATCATCTGAGGGTCCAGGAGCGGACACTCACCGCGATCGATAAGGCTAAGCGGGGCCTGGAGGTACGCGAGATGCCGCCAGGACGCTATACCGTGATTCTTGAGCCGGCTGCAGTCGCGGGGCTGTGGTCCTCGTTGCTCTGGACGCTTGATGCGAAGTCATACGAGAAAGGCACGAGTGCATTGACAGGCAAGCTGGGCCAGCCGATCGTCGACACACGACTGACGTTCCGTAATCTGCCGGCGCACGAGGATCTCTTGGGCATCGGGTTCACCACCAATGGATTGCCGACCGTGGCATCCGATTGGATTGCAGCGGGAGTGCTCACACAGCTTTCATACGATCGGTTCACGGCGAAGGAGCGAGGGATCGATAAGATCCCCACGCTCGACGCCCTCTGCCTCTCAGGAACAGGATCGTCCTTGCCGACGCTACAAGAATTGATCAAGCACACGGAGCGCGCCATCCTCGTGACGAACTTCTGGTACATCCGGACGGTCAATCCGCCCGATCTCACCCTGACCGGTATGACGAGAGACGGCACGTTTCTCGTCGAGAATGGAAAGATCGTCTCGGCGGTCAAGAACTTTCGGTTTCACGAGAGCCCTCTGCGAGTCTTCAACCGAATCGCGGCCTACACCAACCCGGCTGAAGCGATCACGTCCGAAACCGGCAAGCTCCTCGTGCCGGCGATGACGCTCCACGACTTCAACTTTTCCAGCGTCACCCGATTCTGAGATTCGTCTGCTATGAGCAGACAACCTAGCATCAGTTTGTTGACTCGATGGGAGATCAAGGGTGCACAAGAGCGGAGGGAGGTATAGATGCGTATGAGGAGGTGGTGCTTCATGAGCGTGCTGGGGGCAAGCCTGCTGGGTGCCGGCTGCAACATCGCAGGCACTTCGGGGCAAGAGGATCTTGGGCGAGGGATCGTGCGGGGCACGTTGGGAGCCCAGTTGGCCGGCGATGTGCGGTTCCCCATTCCAGCAAACACCTTTGCGTTAAGAGGACAGGTGACGGCGGTCGAGGGTGGGGCCTATGTGGTTCAGGACGTCATTGGCGTCGAACGTCGTGTGGCGCATGACGAAAATACTCAAATCGATCGGCCGGCCCATGTCGGAGATCGGATCGAAGCCTTCGTGGATGACAAGGGACGCGCAGTCCTTATTCGGAACATTGATCGAGACGAAGGATCGCAGTAGACCAATATTTTTACCTGGACTGAGCAACGGGCTATCGCGGGCCTTACGGGAGGATGGATGTTCGCTACGCTCTTGGTTGTAGGGATGACCTGTTGGCTTGCGATGCTCTCACCGGCGGAAGCCGCGTCTGCCGACCAGACCGAAACTCCGCCGCTCTTCGACAATCTGGGTTCCCTCCACCATCCCATCACCACCACATCGGAACAGGCCCAACTCTATTTCGATCAGGGGCTCCGACTCGTCTATGCCTTCAACCACGAAGAAGCGATTCGGGCGTTTGAAGCTGCGGCGCATCTCGACTCGCAGGCTGCCATGCCTTATTGGGGAATTGCGCTAGCGCTCGGCCCCAACATCAATAGTGCGATGGAAAAGAAAGACGAACATCGCGCCATCGAAATGGTCCAGAAAGCTCGGCGACTTGCAGGCCGCGCCACTCCCGTGGAGCAAGCCTACATCGAGGCGTTGGTCACACGGTACGTAGGCCGGAAGGGGGCCAAGCGCAAGGGACTCGATGAGGCCTATGCGAAGGCCATGCGATTGGTAGCGCAGCGATTCCCCGAGGATATCGATGCTGCCACGTTGTTTGCGGAAGCGCTGATGGATCTACGGCCTTGGGATTTCTGGAAACCGGATGGGCGATCGCAGCCGGGCACCGACGAGATCGTCGCCACGCTCGAGTCCGTGCTCGCGCGGAACTCCGATCACCCAGGGGCCTGCCACTACTACCTGCACGCGGTTGAGGCATCATCGCAACCGGAGCGGGCCTTGCCCTGTGCAGAGCGGCTGCCTAGTCTGATGCCGGGGGCCGGTCATCTCGTTCATATGCCAGCCCACATTTACATACGGGTTGGGAAGTACCACGAAGCGGTGGAACTGAATCAGCAGGCTGTCCACACCGATCAACAGTACTTGGCCAGCCAAAGCCAGACCAGCGAGTATGCAGAAGGGTATTACACGCACAATCTCCATTTTCTCTGGGCCTCCTTGGCGATGGAGGGCCGTAACGTCGAAGCCATGAAAGCGGCTCGCGACTTGACGGCGGCTATCACAACGGAGGAAGCCCGCAAAGACCGCTGGAAGGAACGCTACCTGCCGACGCCGATCTTCTCGATGATTCGGTTCGGCCGGTGGCAGGAGTTACTCAGGGAGCCTGCGCCGCCCAAGGGATTGCGATTGATGGAAGGGATGTGGCGACTGGGGCGAGGGCTCGCCCTCGTTGCGACTGGCCGGCTCCCCGGGGCGGAGGGTGAACACGTTGCCCTTGCCGGTCTCACGAAGCAGATCCGTCGGGATCGCACGGCGGAAGGAAAGACTGAGTGGGC
>JANYEF010000020.1 GCA_025363325.1 Nitrospira sp.
ACATTTCCAACGACGCGTTCATTAGGACGACGGATGCACCACATAAATCAGTAGTTCAACGATACCTTCAAGAGATTTTCGACAAACAACTGATTTATAAGGATGATTATACTGGATGGTACTGCACGTTTGATGAGCGATTTTGGACCGAGAAAGACGTCGAGGACGGCCTCTGCCCTGACTGCAAACGGCCAGTCGAACGCATCAGCGAACATAACTACTTCTTTAAGATGGGACAGTATCAGGATCGCTTGATCGACCACATCAAGCAGCATCCGAACTTCATCCGCCCTGAGTCACGCCGGAATGAAGTCCTGGGATTCTTGACCACGCAGAAGCTCGGCGACCTCTCGATCTCCCGACCGAAATCCAGACTCTCCTGGGGCATTGAGTTGCCGTTCGACAAAGACTACGTCACCTATGTCTGGTTCGACGCACTCGTAAATTATGTCTCCGCGTTGGAATACCTCAGGCCCACGCCGTCACAAGATCAGTACTGGCCTGCCTCGGTCCATCTGATCGGGAAGGACATCCTCACCACCCACGCCGTCTATTGGTCGACAATGCTGATGGCGCTGAACCTCCCCCTACCGGAGACGATCTTCGCCCACGGCTGGTGGACGGTGAACGGCGAGAAGATGTCGAAGAGCCGTGGCAATGTCGTCGATCCCAACAAGATGGTCGACGAATTCGGCCCCGATGCCTTCCGCTACTTTCTATTGCGCGAAGTGCCATTTGGACAGGATGGAGATTTTTCCCAAGGTGCGATGGTAGCCCGGATCAACAGCGATCTTGCGAATGGGCTTGGTAATCTGTTGAGCCGAACACTGACGATGATCGAACGATTTTCGGAAGGTAAGATTCCAGATCGAGGATCTCCTATGCAAATCGGAATAGGACTGGAATGGCCCATAGCCGAGGCTGAAGAAGCCCTGCCTGTAATTTCAAATAGACTACTTTCAGAGCTTAGATTCAAGGAGCACCTCGAGAGCATTTGGTCGCTAGCATCATTCTGCGACCAGCTCATAGAGGGAGCTAAACCGTGGAACCTTGCGAAAAAACCTGAGACGAGGCCGGACCTTAACAACATATTAAATACTCTAGCCAAGGCCCTCCGCACTCTTTGTGTCCATACATACCCGTATATGCCAACTATGGCTGCAGAAATGAGCAAGCAGCTGGGGATGGTCCTGAATTTCACAAAGCCGCTGTTAAAAGAGGGATACCCATCCGAAGGCATTGTGCCTGGTACCAAAATTCAGAAGGGAGGAGCCTTGCTCCCCCGTATCGAATCAAAACCACAAGGAGCCAAACCCGTGAGCGACGCAACAACTCCCCCGCAACCAACTACAATGACTCCAGCGCCAACCACTGTTGTGCCACAAACCTCAGCCCCTGCGGCACCAGCGCCCGCGTCGCCTCCCCAGATCACCATCGACGAGTTCATGAAGATTCAGCTCAAGACTGCGAAGGTCATCAGTGCAGAGCGTGTACCGAAATCGGAGAAGCTCCTCAAGCTCCAAGTCACGGTTGGAACTGAGCAGCGGCAGATCGTCGCGGGCATCGGCAAGAAGTACGAGCCGGAGGCCTTGATCGGGAAAACCATCGTCATCGTTGCCAACTTGAAACCGGCTAAGTTGATGGGTATCGAGTCACAAGGCATGGTATTGGCTGCAGGCGACAGCGAAGTGCGTGGCCTAATCACCATCTTGGAAGAAGTCGACCCCGGCACGAAAGTGAAATGACCCGCTGGCTGCAGCTCATAGTGGTGTTTACTGCATGCCTCATCCCGGTCACTTGCTTTGCGATTCCTGCCATTGAAGTGCCTCCACCTGATCCCCACCTCAACGATCCTCAACCAACGACCATCCTTGTGCGCGTTGTAGCGCATGGCGCGATGGTCCTTGGCCGAGAGGTCGGAAGCGCCCGCGTCACGATCACCGACGTGGCCACCAAACAGATCCTGGCCACCGGCATTCAGCAGGGCGAAGCCGGCGACCAGAATCAAATCATGCGAACGCCGCGCCTCATGGAAGAGCCCCACTATAGCTCCCGGCCGGCCGCAGCCTTTACCGCCACCTTCAACTTGCTTCATCCCACACTAGTTGAAGTGACTGCCGAAGGACCACTTGCCTACCCTGCGTCGTCCCAGCGCGCCTCAACGACGGTGTGGCTCGTTCCCGGACAGGACACGACCAACGATGGGATCGTCCTGCATCTTTATGGGTACATCCTCCAGATCGAACACCCACAACCCGGTCAGCCCTTGATCGCCAATGACGATGTGATCTTGCGTGCATCAGTCCGAACCATGTCCGGAGCGCTGATTCGTCCATACGGGGACTGGGACTCCCGGAAGATCCACATCTACGGGGAGCTGATGATTGGAGAGCGAGTTCTCGAACGACTCCAGTTGTTTTACAATAACGACCGAGCCAGCTTCGAAGCACCGTTCTTCGTTCCCATCCCGAAAAATGCGCCAGACGGAATCACCCTCCGCGTCGTGGCAGCAGATCCCGGAGGAGGAAACTTCGGCATTGGCCAGGCGAAATATCCAGTCCTCAGCGAACGACTCAGGCCACAAAGATGATGATAAGACAACTGAGACCCCTTGCCTGCTGACTGCTATCGGCACGCTGCTCACTCCCCATCTCCCCTGAAGGCTTGCCGTGATGCGAGGGCCGTGCGACACTATAGTTAATGTCTACCCCAGCCTTGTACGAACATCTCCGCTCCCGGCTGTACATCGCTCTAGCACTGAACGCGGCGATCATCGTCGCTGAGTTCATCGGCGGATGGATACTCAATAGCATCGGGCTCATGAGCGATGCAGGCCATAACCTCGTCGACCAGGGCGCGCTCTTTCTTGCCCTCTATGCCCATCTACTCACGGCCAGGCCTGCCACAGAAGCCAGAACATTTGGGTATCACCGGGCCGGCATCATCGCGGCGTTCTTGAATTCGTTCGTCCTGTTGCTCACGGCCGTCGGCATCACACTCGTTGGACTCAAACGGCTGCTCCAGCCCATACCGGTGGATGGCGGCTGGGTCATGGCAATCGCCGCCCTAAGTTTCGCAGCCAATCTGAGTATCGCGCTCCTGTTGCAGCACGGAGCCAAGGATGACATCAATATCCGCAGCGCCTTTTGGCATATGCTAGGTGATGCCTGGGTGTCCCTGGGCGTCGTGATCAGCGGCGGGGCCATCTTATTCACCGGATGGACCGTGCTTGATCCGCTCGTCAGCTTGCTGGTCGTCGTGGCCATTGCCAAAGGGGCCTGGCCGCTGTTTAAGGAATCGCTGGACGTCTTGCTGGAATCGACCCCGCCGAAAATCAGCGCCTCACACGTGGCTGCGACCATCGAGGCGATCCCCGGCGTGAAAAACGTCCACGACCTCCATATCTGGGCGGTCGAACCCCGGTTGATTATGATGACCTGTCATATACTCGTCGATGGAGATGATTCGGCCATGACCAATAACCTTCTGCATGCCATCCGCGCCAAAGTCATCGCCGATTTCGGCATCAAGCACCTGACGATTCAGATGGGAACCGACTGTTGCCACACAGACGAGATCCACTGCGATCTGACCACGTTGGCAAAGCAACACCGGGAGGAGGGGCTCTTACATGTGCACCGCTGAACGCGCGAGAAAAGCGGGACGGGTGAGGCGGTCTGAAAGCTGAAGACTGAAGTGTTCGGAACTTCGAACCCCGACCTTCGGCCTTCAGCCTTCGGACCTCGCCCGTCTCGCTTGAGTCAGGATCGACGATTGCAGCAAAAGTCTTCATGAATAGTGCGGGTTAAGAATATGACCACGACCCCAGTCCCTTTTTATATTCTCTGCGGCTCCCTTGGCGCAGGCAAAACTACGCTCTTGATGCGGCTGCTTGAACATTGGAAGTGCCAGGGCAAACGGGTCGGCGTGTTGATGAACGAAGCCGGCGAGGTCAGCATCGATGGCCCCCGCGCGGGCACCATCGCCGAACAGGTGATGAACCTGGCCGGCGGCTGTGTCTGTTGCGACACGAAGGAAGACTTGTCCTGGGGGATCGCGCAACTGGTGCGGGACTATGAGTCGGATGTGATCATTCTCGAATGTTCCGGCATGGCTGATCCAGCCGAAGTGATCGATGGCGTCACCGATCTCTACACCGCGCGGCTCACACACTTAGAAAAAGTCATTGCCCTCCTGCATCCGATTCCCACCGACCGGGAGAGTATGGGAGGATTCGTCACCAGACAGGCGATTCACTGCGCCGACGAGTTAATTCTCAACAAGAAAGATCTCTATGTCGCCGGCCATTGGGAACGATTCAAAGCGGCGACTGTCAACCAGAATCCCTACGCGCGTATATGGGAAACCAGCCATGCCCGAGTCGATCCCTCATCGCTGCTCGAACCAATCACCCGCATCACGCCGACCGCAGCGGTGAATGTGGAGTTCGGAGTGCCGCGCTCGTCCGCAACGGGCAAGCGGGCATCCTATCATCCAATCGCCACGACAGTTCGGCTGCCCGGCCCGTTGAACCTTGTACGATTCCTGGGCTGGATGAAGACCCTGCCGCCGGAACTTGAACGGGCGAAAGGTTTCTTCCGCTTCGCCAAGGGACCGGAGCTTCAAGAGTTTCAATACGCCCCGCCAGGCAACGCCACCATTACGCCGATCACGTTGCTCGACGAGCCAAGCCACGCGATTGTGTTGATCGGACGAGGCTACGACCAGGAGCACTGCCAAGCAGAACTCTTACGCTGTATTGAAAGCGACAAGAGCACAGGGAGTTAGACGGCGGGATTTTCACGTGACGCGCGAACACGAGAGTAGCGTAGGAGCAGCCACGCGGCACCGGCTCCGAACAGTCCGCCGATCACCCAACCTCCCAGCACGTCCGTAACATAGTGGGCTCCAATGTACACACGCGACAGACCGATCAGTCCGACCAACGGCCAACTCACCCAGCCTGACCGCGGATAGAGCACGTGGAAAAAGGCCGCAGCCGTCGCGGTGTTAATCGCGTGATTCGAGGGAAATCCGAAGGTCTTGCCGCAGGCTTCGATCTCGTGGATATCCAGGAGCGCCATACAGGGTCGCGGGCGAGCCGCAAGATCTTTGATCCGCGCTCCGACGAAATCCAACAGGCCGATGGAAGCAGCCAGCACCGGAGCTGCCAGTAACGCTTCCCGCCACGACAACCACAGCCAATAGCCGGTCAGCACGATACCAGGAACCCACAGCAAGCTCGATCTGGAGAGACTGAGCGCCAGTTCGTCTAACCAGGCCGACTGCCCGGCGAACCCATTGATGGCGCGAAAGAGCGATTCGTCCCAACTCATCTGGTCTGTCTGGTCTATCTAGTTTGTTTGGTTTGTCTGGCTATCCGGATTCTTGTCCGTACTATCAGCCATATGCCTTCAGCACTTTGCGATATCAGTGCGTGCGGAAATGAATGCGTACGGTCAGCTCCCCATCAACCGGCTCGTCGCCTTTCAATTGGGGATCGAAGGTCCATTTATTCAACGCTGCCATACCGGCAATGGTGAGTTCCCGATGTTTGGCCGGTTCCAACACCACAACGGTCACCGTCGCACCCTTGGAAACCAGCATGCGCACTTTCATCCAATCGTCGAGTTCTTTGCCATCCAAGGCAGGCGGAATGGCCGGCCAGGGTGTGGCTTTGGGAACCGGTCCAAGCTGCTGATCCTTGTTGAGCGGCAGGCCATGGACATGGACCTCAGGCAACTCCAACACATCTTCCTGGTGGTCGTCCTCGTGCGTGGCCTCGTCGCCAGCCACCGCGTACGCGGAGGCCGGCCAGAGAGAGAGACACAGCACGCAGCAGCGCACGAGTCGTCGAAGAATCATCGCAGCAGTATGTGGCAATGTCATCATAGGGTCAACCATATTGGACCGCTGCCCGACTCACTCATCACCCATCACTCGTCACGTATCACTTCTTCTAAAAGAACCACTGACCGCGAAAAAAGAACGACCTCGGCATCCCGGCGTGCGACACACCCAGACCGATGCTCCCCTCTCCCTGATTGATGAAGTACTTCTGATCGAGCAGATTCACCACATCGAAGCCAACGAGGAACTTCTGCCCGTCCCAGGGGAGCGGGATTACGTGCGTCAGGGACATGTTATAGGTCGTGTACGAGGGGCTATGGGTGGAGTTGGTCTTGCCTCCCGCTTCCGCCGCACGCAACCCGGACGCAAACAGCATCTGGCCTGTGAGAGTCGTCCGCTCCAAAAAGCGATAGGCGACCACAGCCGAACTCGTCAGGGTCTGTTGGTGATCACAATGCACCCCGCCTTTCGAGTTGATGTCGGCAATTTCTGTCGCTACGAGCAGGGTATGGCCGGATTGGAGCCCGTAGCCCTTACACTGTCCCCAAGCCACGTTGCCGCGTGCCGTCAAGTTGTCCATGAGTTGAAGCTTCAGGGCTCCATCGATGCCCCTGGTCCAGCCCCGTTCAAAGGCGAAGTAGTTCAACAGAGGCGTGGTGCCGAACTGGCCAGAATCCGCTAGAAAGTTGGCGAGCTTATAATACCCGGTTAATTCCAATGTCACCCAACGTGAGAGGCCGTGGTAGCTGCCGACCTCAAAGTAATGGGCCCGCTCAGCCCGAGCCGTATTATTCGTCGTATCGTCCGGTGCCGCCTTCGTTCCAGCGGTATTGAGTTTTGCAAAAGAGATGGCTTCGAGATTCGGTGGCGTAAACTGGCGCCCATAAAACGCGTGGAACACATTGGTCTGATCAGCCTTGTAGGTGATCCCGACCCGCGGGCTGATCTGCCCCTCATGGCGCTGGTACTGCACCGCATCGGCCCGTACGCCGAGGTTCAACGTCCACCGATCGTTCGGGCTCCACTGATCCTGAATCCAGAATTCCTGGCGCCACCCGATCAACCGATTGTCCGCATCAAGACCCAGGACATTCCCAGTCGGATTGCCCGCTCCGTCATCCGCGAACGTGAATAGTCTCGTCTTGTTCACCGCCTGGGTCCGATCGATCTGGAATCCTCCCTTGATCACATGCTCTTTATTCGGAATATAGGTGTGATCCAATCGGACTCCGCCTGAATAGGCACTCCGATCCTGACTGGCAGCAGAGAATGGCTCAGCCGGGTCGGCGGTGTATGCGAGCGCATTAAATGGATCCGTCCTAAACGTGGCCCGTGTTTGGCGAAAATACCCTGACAGACTGAAAAAATTGGCGCTATTCACATCATGCCGCCAGACCATATGCCCGTATTGATTGTTCTCTTTTTGGTTCTCGTCGATGGCCTGAGACGCCACCGGCGTGAATCCCGGACGGCTCGCCTGAAGCAGCGCCGTCACGGTGGGATCGACTTCTCCGTTCGGGGCGGTGGGAATTTGATACTTCGCCACGGAATTCAAAAATACCCACGAGAAGTTGTTCGAATTGTCGTACTGATAGTCGCCACGAATGAACGTCTGATTCCGCTCGCTTTGTCCGTGAGAAATCGAATGGCCAAGCGTTGGTGGCTCGATGCCGCGATTCATGGCCGTATAGCTGTTCAGCACATAGAAGCGGAACTTCTCGCCGATCGTGCCGCCATATTCGAACGACGGATTGATCGTATTGTTCGACCCGCCGAACATTTGGGCGGACCCGAATCCCGGCTTGGTTCCGCTCTTGGTCGTGATGTCCAGTACCGCGGCTGTCCTGTTTCCATACTGCGCCTCCATACCGCCGAGAATGATATCCGCCCGTTCCCACGCCCGTGGCGAGATTACATCGGAAAAAGTGGACGACACGGTATCTGGAATCGGCACACCGTCGATGCGGAGCTGGAGGTTTGCATGCTCCTGCCGAATATGCACTTGCTTGAGCGAGCCATAGGCGGCGCTCGGAATTGTGAGGAGCACGTCCTGTAGCTCGACATTGTTGCCGCGCGGCAATTCCTCGATGTTCTTTCGACTGATCGAGTAGGTCTCACTCGAAGCCTTATATTGAATCGGCGCCAGAGGCGACCGCACTTCAAGCGCAATCTCTCTGGTCTTGGACAAGGTCAAGGTGATGGGGTTGGGCGTCTCGGTCCCGATCTTCAGCACGATATATTCGCTTCGATAAGTATCCAGCACGGCGCTGACGGAATAGGTTTCATCGGCAGGGACAGAAATGCTGAACTCGCCGGCACCATTCGAGACGCCGGTCGTCACCAACGTCCCTTCTTGATTCTTCACCTCGACGAGCACCTGTCCCACCCGTCGGAGATCCTGATTCTGGACCGACCCGGTGATGAGATTGGGCTCAGTCGCTACCGCAAGCCCCTGCTGAAAAAGACTCAGACAGACACAGAGCCACACCACACGAACAATGAGATGGCACCATATAGATCGCATGAAGCTCCCCAACAATCACGGGTGAAAAATACGCCACAGCCCTCTAGAAGGCAGTCCGACTGCAACCGTTGCAGAATGGCGTGAATCGAAATGACGTGACTAGCTGTGGGAAGGAGGAGCGCGAGAAGGACCAGGCATGGATAGCTCGAAGGACAGCAGAACGGAGTCCTCCGGAAGTTCCAGCAGGTCGACGAATCCCTGTGCCGTCAGGAGAGGCACGCCAGCATCGAGAGACCCGGCTGTGTGATGCTGTATCCACTGACAGAGGTCGGTATCGGAATGTTCATGCCCATCATGGTCGGCAGCCGCCAACTCGTGATGGACGTCCTGCGCCACGGCAAACGGCGCAAAGGCAAGCGACAGTAGGACAAGGCCGAGCGCCACAGTGCCCCGAAGAACACAGGGCAGATGTCGTATGGAAGCGCGCAGAGTCATTGAGGGCGAGCTAAGTAACATAGGCGTTCACGGCTTGTCAAACAGCGGACTTAGCCCGCATACTCATGAGGGTTCGTCGCGAAAGCGTGCAGACGCGAGGCGAGACGGGCACTCGGAGGCGTGAAGCCCTGAGGCATACTCGTGCAGTATGTCGAAGGGCTGAGCGGCGAGACTGCCCGTCACAGCCGCGTATTCGCGCCTGCAGCAGAAGCTTCATGAATAATGCGGGTTAGGGGGGCCATCCGAGCATCTCCAGCCGTCAGGTGCCTCCTCCAGTGGATATTTCCTGTAACATCCGCTATATTTATACTCTTCCGAGCGCGCATCGCCCCCGTCACGCTACAGAAGGCGATTCCCAGGTGAGAAGACAGAACCATGCAGAGACCTCTCGATAACCAACACATCATTGAAATCAAACCGCTGCCCTCCCCGCGGACGATCAAGAACAATCTCCCGATTACCGATCAGGCTGCCGCGCTGGTCGTTGAAACCAGAGACGCCATTCGCCGAATTCTGCATGGGCAAGACCGGGAGCGACTCCTCGTCATTGTCGGCCCCTGCTCGATCCATGACCCGGAAGCCGCTTATGAATACGCGGCCAAGCTGAAACCAGTTGCCGATGCCTTGCGCGATCGACTCCTCATCGTGATGCGAACCTATTTTGAGAAACCCCGGACGACGGTCGGCTGGAAAGGGCTCATCAACGACCCCCACCTGGACGGTACGTGCGACATCGCCACCGGAATGGAACTCGCAAGGACCATACTGCTGAAAATCAATCAATCCGGCATGCCCTGCGCGACAGAATTGCTCGACCCCATCAGCCCACAGTACGTCGCCGACCTGATCAGCTGGACGGCCATCGGGGCTCGCACCACAGAAAGCCAAACGCATCGGGAAATAGCCAGCGGTGTCTCGATGCCGGTCGGCTTTAAAAACGGAACAGAAGGCAGCTTGCAAGTCGCGATCAATGCGATGACGTCGGCCCGCGCGCCGCACCACTTCGTCGGCATCAATGCCGAGGGACAAACCTCGATCATCAAGACCGCGGGCAACCCAGACCGGCACATCGTCCTCCGCGGCGGGGGCGGAAAAACCAACTATGACGCCGAGCATGTGGCCAACGCCGAAGCGGCCGTGGCTGGCGAGGGCATCGCCCGCCCCATCATGATCGACTGTTCCCATGACAACTCCAGTAAAGACCATCGGCTCCAGGGTCTGGTCGCACGCGAAGTCCTCCGCCAATTCCGTGAAGGCCGCCAATCCATCATGGGCCTGATGCTCGAAAGCAATCTCAACCCCGGCAAGCAGACCTGGAAACAAGGCATCTCCCTCGCCCACGGCGTTTCCATCACCGATGCCTGTCTCGGCTGGGAAGAAACCGAAGCGCTGCTCCCCGAACTGGCCGAAATGATCGTAACCAAGCCCGCCTAGCAGGATGCTGAACTGGCTTGTTTGGTCTGTCTAGTTTTTTGGTTGAACGATGCTAACCAGACAAACAAAACAAACCAGATGAACCAGAGAGACCAGACCAACCAGATAGACCTACATGCTCTTCGACACGCATACCCATCTGGACGATGCCCGCTATAATGAAGATCGCGAGGCGATGATTGCCCGCGCCAGGGAAGTCGGTGTCGAAGCCTTTGTCACTATCGGCTGCGATCTGGCGACCAGCCAGGCGGCGGTTTCACTGGCGGAGCAACACCCGTTCATCTACGCCTCCATCGGCGTCCATCCACATGAAGTGAAGCATATCCTCGATAGCTGGTACGACGAATTCCGTCGTCTGGCGCAGAACAAGAAAGTGGTCGCCTACGGCGAGATTGGCCTCGACTACCACTACAATCATTCGTCACCGAAAGAACAGCGCGAGCGATTCCGCGAACAGATCCAGCTCGCACGCGAGCTGAAACTCCCGGTGATCATTCATACGCGAGAGGCCCAAGAGGATACGATTGCAATTTTGAAAGAGGAACGCGCGTCAGAAATCGGCGGGGTATTTCACTGCTTCTCAGGGGATGCCTGGCTGGCGAAGGATGCGCTGGACTTAGGGTTCTATCTCTCGTTCTCCGGGATTCTCACGTTTCAGAACGCGACGATGCTCCGGGACATCGCGAAGACCGCTCCGTTGGACCGCCTCCTGATCGAAACCGACTGCCCCTACCTGACACCCATCCCTCACCGAGGCACACGAAACGAACCGGCCTATGTGTCCTTCGTCGCGCACAAGCTGGCGGAGCTTCACTCCGATGCGCCAGGCATGTCGGTCGACCGCATCGGACGCATCACGACCGAGAACGCGAAACGACTGTTCAAAATCGCTTGAGCTGCCGGCTTCGCTGCCGCAGCGCTTTGGGCAATTTCCGCGGATTCCCGCGCTTCTCCGGACCTCGCTTCGGTCGGAGATCCTCTCCCGTATCCAGTTCTTTGTGTGCTAATACACCGGTCGGGTTCGGCCCCTCGCGCAGTTTCCCGACAAACTCCTGAGCCTTCATCACGAAGGCTCCCTGCGCCCTCGCAAAGTCGACAATCTCACGATCGGAACTCACCACCGCGCAGGCAGACCCGAATTTGGCAGCCAGACGTTGAATCACCTGATCGGCTTTTTCTCCCCGTCGAGAGAAGATAATCTCAAGACCGAGCCGATGCTCCCGCTGTTCCGTGCCCCGTCCCTGTTGCCACCCGTCAAAGACCACGGTGATCGCATGGGATTTTCGTTGGCGATAGGCAGCCAGGTCGCGCAAGAAGGCCTCGCGCGCCATTTCGGAATGGAGGCTTGTCCCGCCACCGATCCGGCTCGTCTGAGCCAAAAGATTGTAACCATCGACAATCAGGTGGAGTGCCATGACTAGAGACCCTACCGCTCACACCGCCTACTGTCAATCGGCTCTGGCATACCGTGGCACGGTCAATCCTCTTGACAACGGCACGAACATCTGAGAAATACTCTCTATCCCATCAACGCAGTACACACCCATGCGATCAGCCCTGTGGCACATCCTTACCCTCACCTTCCTGGTCGGACTCTTCGACCTCCCTGGCCATGCCCTCAGTCCATTTCACGCTGGCCAAGCATATGCGGCAACGAGTGAGTCGCGTCAGAAGTCTCCGGCCAAGCCCAAGCGGTCTCGCACCTCCCGTATACACCTATCTCCCACTGCGATCGGCCTGACGACGATTCAGAACCTCCGGACAGCCAGCTCGCCGGGCTTGACGAGGCTTGTGCTTGATCTCGACGGGAAGGCCCGCCCCAGCAAACATCCCCAGTTTCAGGCCGAGGGGGTGACCATCGATATTCCCAACACCACCTTGGGCCCATCCGCCAAAACGAAACTTGCAACTGGTAGGCTTGCCAAACCTTTTGTCATCACCCAGAACTCTGAACGATCTGTTGAGGTCTCTCTCCCTACTGGCTCATTTCAAAGCTACAAGTTGCTTACATTGGCGAATCCTTATCGACTAGTCATCGATGTGGTGCCTCGCAGTGAATCTCTGACAGCTCCGCCTGTTGAATCAACACCAGGCCTAGAACTTCCACTCCCTACTCCTCCGCAACCTGCTCAGCCGCGAGCCAAGTCCTTTAAGACCATCGTGATCGATCCAGGGCACGGCGGGAAAGATCCTGGCGCGCGTGGGCAGCGAGGGACAGAAGAAAAAGACATTACACTCAAAGTCGCCTTGAAACTGCGTGATCTTTTGAGCCGGCAGCGGGGAATCCGTGTTCTCATGACACGTGAACGGGACGAGTTCATCGAGTTGGAAGACCGGGCGAAGTTTGCCAATGGACAGGAAGCGGATCTCTTCGTGTCGATCCATGTGAATTCACACCCCCAGCGCTCTGTGAAAGGGATTGAAATCTACCACTTCGGAGAGGCCAAGGATCAACGGGCGCTCGAAGTAGCGGCCCGTGAAAATGGAACCCCGCTCAACAGTACCGGCGTGGGATGGGAATATCTCGTCGCCGACCTCTTGACGGCGAAGAAAATCGAAGAGTCTCTCGAACTCGCCTGGACCGCCAAGGAGGCCATGGTGACCAACCTGACCGACCACTACGTCCTAGTAGACCATGGAGTGAAGACTGCGCCCTTCTATGTGCTCCGTTTCACCAGCATGCCCAGCATCCTGGCTGAAATTGCCTATATCTCGAACTCTGCCGAAGAAGACCTGCTCCGAACAGGACTCTTCACCACGCGCGTGGCAGAAGCACTCATGGAAGGCGTCAACACCTTCCTCGCCTCTTCGAAACTCGCCACGCGATGACCTCCGCACTATTCGATCCCTCACGTCGATGCCTACAGTCAAGTTAGTCTTGGAATACGATGGGACCTGTTACGCCGGATGGCAGCGCCAGCCCGATCACCCCACGATCCAAGAGGCCATCGAACGAGCCATTCACCAAGTCAGCCAGGACACGCTATCGATCATCGGCGCGGGCCGCACGGATTCCGGTGTGCATGCGCTCGGCCAAGTCGCGAGCTTTCGCACGAACCGGGATTGGCCCGCGTCCAACTGGATGCGGGCGCTCAACGCCGTGCTGCCGAAAGACATTACCGTTCGTTCCTCCGCCCTCATGGAGGCCCGATTTCATGCCCAACACGATGCACAAGGCAAGCTCTACACCTATCGGATCCTCCACCGTCCGGCCCGCCCCACTATCGACCGCGCATTCGTGTGGCACATCTACAGGCCGCTGAATGAGGCTGCCATGCAACAGGCGGCATCGACGCTGATCGGATCACAGGACTTTTCCTCCTTCGAGGGGAGCCTCACGGACAACACCAATCCCATCTGCCATCTGCAACGATTCACTGTCATCCGCCACGACGACCAGATCCACATTGAAGCCTACGCAGACCGGTTCCTGAAGCACATGGTCCGCGCGATGGTTGGAACAGTGGTCGAAGTGGGGCTTGGCAAACGGACTCCCGACAGTCTCACAGAGATCCTAAGGGCTCGGGATCGGTCTGCAGCAGGCCAGACCGCCCCTCCTCATGGACTCTGTCTCATGCACGTAGACTATGAGTAGCAGGCTATGGAAAACCATGGTGGCTTGTCTGATTCATCTGGTTGTTCTGGTCTGTCTGGTTCAACCAAATAAACAAGACAGACCAAATAACGGTCTTCTTATGCTGGCGGACTTCTTCAGCATCCTGCTAGTGCTTCAGAAACCTGCTAGGAAAGATGCCTCAAATTCTCAGAGACACACCTGATAAAATTTGCTATGCTCGGCTCGTTGAACTATCCCCCCACTCTCACCAAAGGAGATGCATATGACAAAGACAGCCGGCATCGTGGTGGTATCCCTCTTTGTGTCTGGGCTGTGCATCGCGCCGTTTGCCATGGCGGCACCAGCTCAGCAAAACAAGATGAAAACGTGCAACGTAGAAGCCACTGCCAAAGGATTGGGTGAAGGGAAGGGCGATGAGCGAAAGGCGTTTATGAAAGAATGCCTCTCGGCAAAACTGGGGAAAGCGGAGAAGGCAGGTAGGACTCAGCAGAGCAAAATGAAGACTTGCAACAAAGAAGCTGGTGAGCAGAGCCTCAAAGGCGAAGAGCGAAAGAAGTTTATGA
>JANYEF010000023.1 GCA_025363325.1 Nitrospira sp.
ATCGGCGGCCGACTTCGTCGGAATACGCATGAAAGACATACTCCGCGAATACTCTTGGAACAACTGACTACACGTAAGATCATTGCGGATTTGAATATCCCTCGCAGAAAGCACGCCCCTGGTTGCCAACTCATCAGAGATAGCCTTGGTATCACTATCCGATATGCCATGCGCCGTGGCGAAAACACTTCGTCCTGTCGGTGGGCTCGTGGAGCTAGCCTTGGGTAACAAAAGTTCGATGTTCAAGCGGTGAAATGCGAAGCCTAGAAAGACAAGCCTGAGAGACGTTTTCATGTGTGAGCGGATGGCGGTCACGTCACTCGACGATTCGTTCGTGCCTTCCGTAAAGGTTTTAATTCGATTGGATAACCTCAGAAGTTGTTCAGAGTTTGGGGTAACGCCATACTCAATGGCATCATTCTGTTTAAGCCAAGGAAGTGACCCGACAATGCCATACGGATGATAGATTTCAAGACTCTGAAGTAGTGAGACCACGTCCGAGGCACTCATGAAGTAGTAGTTCTGGAGTGCATGGTATAGGTAATGCTCGATACAGCGGTCATAATTGAAAATCACGAGAACAACAGAGCTTAGACGTTTTTTAATATCAACGGGTTTGCAGTTCTCGGTAAGTTGCCGAAAGAAACTATTGAACCACGTGTTTTCAAGCCTATCAAACCTCAGGGGAGGGTTGCCCTGTAATTGCTTGATAAACAGCACGCTCTTGGACTCTGCTTCAAGAATTGTACGAACGATTGCAAGCTTTCCGCATAGCTCAATCTGTTTATCTTCGCTATGGGTATCTATGAAGTTGTCGATTGAGATGGCCTGAGGCATTGCGTCACGTATACGCCAACCCGCGCGTTGAAAGGAAGGCAGCAAGTCGTTATGTGTGGGGTCTTTGGCAGCCGCCAGGCGAAACGCTTCAAAAATGAAATGGTCGCCGTTAATCATTCGGGTGAGTCTTTCAAACCGAATGTCTAGAGCCTTAGCTATCGACTCTTTTAATTCGGACCCTACGGGCAGGCCTGCTTCTTTGCTTGCACCTGCGCCGATAATGAAGACAGTCTTTGGAGTTGATGTAGACGAAGACTCGGCCATAGATCTCTTGCTAGCGAGAAGATGTTCGACCTAACCCGGTAGGTCTACCAGAGCTGCCAGCAACATCGCAAGACAGACAAGAATACAGGAGCATTCTGAATTTCCTGTTGCCGAATGCATCGGAGATTGACGGGAGCGGAGATCACCGGAGGTGGGGGGATTCGCCTAGACTTAGTCGAGACTTTGAGGGTTCCACCGGAAGATGCGGGAGCGACTGCCCTGCCTACCGATAGACGTCTTTGCGGTGTTCGATGGAGAGCACGTCCAGCCACTCGGAGCCGACACGGCGGTAGAGCATGCGATAGGGCCAGACTCGGTAGGACCAGACCTTCTCTTTTTGAAAGTGACCTTTCAGCGGTTTACCGTCGAGCGGGTGCTCGGCGAGGTGACGGAGCGCTTCTTTGACTCGTTCTCGCGTGGGGTTGTCACAATCCTTGAGGTCTTTGATCGCTTGCGGTGTGAGACGGACTTGCCTCACTGCTCCTCACCGAAAACGTCTTTGAAGGAGTGAAGCTTCCCGGCTTTGGTCTCTTTCAGTCCCTGCTTGAGAGATTTGACCGCCTTCGGATTCGACAACAGCTCCAATGTCTCCACCCAACTTTCGAATTCAGCGACCCCCATCACCACTGCTTCAGGCCGTCCATTCTTCGTCACGATAATCCGTTCCGAGAACCGCCCCGCTCGGTCGACGATATCGGAAAATTGGCTTCGCGCTTCTTTCAACGAAAGTGTCTTAGTCATGGCGTTCTCCTTGTTATGTTGAGAGTGTACAGAATTGTGTACCCTTCGGCAAGCCATGCTTGGGAAGAAAAATGTGTCAGGCACCCAGTTCCATTGAAGCCTGACACTCGTCGAGGCTCGGCCAGGCTCAGAAATGAAGAAAAGCCGTTTGCTCTATGGTGAGAAATCTGGCGGGACGAGCGGCTCTAGAGTGTTGATCAGCTCAGGGATGTCACGACTTGCGATCTTTCATACACGGTGAACATCGACCTGAAAATAATCATGGACCACTACATTCCGAAAGCCCATGATTTTCCTCCAAGGGATCTCAGGATGGGCGTTTCGGAATCCTGGAGAAACACGCTTGGCCATTTCACCGAGCACAGTACACTGAAGCAATACGGCGTCCTGGTCCCGGCGGCTGTGGAGAAAATCCGGCTCTTGCAGCCCACTTGTGTACTCCCGTATTTGCCTCGCCGCCTGAAGCATATCGAGCAGGAGCGAGTCGTCACGCTGCATACACGGCTTCCATGTGGGAGAGAATATGCTTGCGCCGGATATAGTTACGGCTTTCTTCTACCAATCGCTTTTCAACCAAATCAACCCCTCGCCCAAACAGCGACTCCAACTCCTCCTTCATGTCCAGCAAATGCTCAACCCCCCAATCTGAGTCGGGGCTGAACGTCACCAGCACATCCACATCGCTGTCCGGTCGGAAGTCATCACGTAAGACGGAGCCAAAGAGTGCAAACTCAGCGATCTTCCACTTCCGACAGAACTCCGCAATCGTTTCTTTGGAGACGCTTAATTTTTCTTCCACTGTCATACGCATTCACTCCGGATAGTTACCATGCAGAAGCACGAAAGAATGGTAGCACCGAGCAAACCTAAAGTCACGCCACGGAGAGAATGTTAGGGCATTCAGGAATTGAAAACAGGGACATTCTGAATTTTCCGTTGTCGCAGGTGGTCGGGGCCGGCAGGAGCGGAGGTCACCGGAGGCGCGGGGACCCGCCGAGTCTCTGCCACGGAAACTGACCGAGTCTGCGAGGGAATTTCCGAAGGCGTTCCGCGCCTGGCCGAGCCCGTGAGGGTCGCGCCTGGATGTGCGAAATGAAGGGCTCAGGCGTTCTCGGGGGGAACGATTTTTCTGAGTTCTTCGATCAGCGGTTGGAGTTCTTGCGTCACGGAATCCCAGACAATATCCTCGTCGACGTTCATGTAATCGTGCACGATCTTGCTCCGCATGCCTGCAATGGCCTCCCACGGAATCTGTGGATGCCTATCGCGGAATTGCGGAGAAACGCGGCGAGCGGCCTCGCCGATCACCTGGATGAGATGCGTGAGTGCTAAACGGAGGGCGGAATCGCGATCGTAATCTTGGCGGGTCTTTCCACGAACCAAGGAGAGTGCTTCGTGAGCCTTGTCCAGCATATGGCCGACATAGACGAGTTCATCTTTCGGCATACTGAATCTCGGCGTCGGCCAGCACCCGATTCCGAATCCGGCGATTCAGAAATTTTTCCGTGACGAGATCGACTTTTCGTCCACCTAACAAGAGAGAAAGCTCCTTTTCCATTTTCATCAAACCGATAAATCCAGGCCCATGGTTTGGCTCAAACTCCACCAGTACATCAACATCGCTGTCCGGACGGTAGTCCTCCCGGAGCACTGAACCGAACAGAGACAGTTTCAGAATATGATGATGGTGGCAGAACTCCGCCATTTTCTCCTTGGAAATGTCAATGCGAGCTTTGCTGATCATCGCCTACCTCTCGTCACGCTGCATACACGGCTTCCATGTGGGAGAGAATATGTTTGCGCCGGATGTAGTTGTGGCTTTCCTCCACCAATCGTTTCTCAACCAGATCGACCGCTCGCCCAAACAGCGCCTGCAACTCCTCCTTCATGTCCAACAAGTGCTCAATCCCCCAGTCTGAGTCGGGGCTGAATGTCACAAGCACATCCACGTCGCTATCCGGCTGAAAGTCGTCGCGTAAGACAGAGCCGAAGAGCGCAAACTCAACGATCTGCCACTTCCTGCAGAAGTCCGCAATCGTTTCTTTGCAGACGCTTAATTTCTCTTCCACTGTCATACGCATTCACTCCGGATGGTTAACATGCAGAAACACGAAAGAATGGTAGCACCGAGCAAACCTAAAGTCACGCCGCGGGGAGAATGTTAGGGCATTCAGGAATTGAAAACAGGGACATTCTGAATTTTCTGTTGTCGCAGGTGATCGGAACTGGCGGGAGCGGAGGTCACTGGAGGCGCGGGGACCCGTCAAGGTTCGGCCTGTGCCGAGAAATGAAGAAAGGCTGTATGGCGCTACGGTGAGGAATCGGGCGGGACTAGCGGCTCCAGAGTTTTGATCAGCTCAGGGATGTCACGGCTCGCAATCTTCTACCCCCAGCTCTTGCAGCCCACTTGTGTACCCCCGTATTTGCCTCGCTCAAGGAGATGGCGTCTGACACCTTCCCTCCACCCCTCACGTGTAGGCTTCTTTTTACTCTCCTTCACCAGAATGCCCCGCTCGGAAGAGCGGGGATGAATGACGAGGAGAGCCCTCCGAAGCTTTAGCGAAGGAGGGCTATGGAGAGTTCCGCATTCTTATTAGAGATGCCCCGCGCGGGAGCGCGGGGAGCTTCACTTCAGGGAGGCCTTAGGCGTATCCTGCCAGGTATGAAACGGTGGGTTCTGTATCTGATCGCTGTGCCGCTTGGGTTGGTGGTATTGGTGTATCTCGTCGGATTGAACTTTTCAATTCATTTCGCCGACATATGGAGTAGCTACCCTCAACCAAAGAACGTGCCGCGCGATGTCGGAAAGATCCCGGAGGGGAACGCAGTCCCCGAAGAGGTACTGAGGCTACGGCACAAGTATCAATTGAGGCCGCTGACTGAACGGGAAGAGGGAACGAAAATAGAAGAATTGCCGGATGGCATATACGGCTTCTCAATGTGCCGCGTCGTCGCGTTACGCGCGACGCGTGGTAACACCTTCTCGTTAGAGATTCAGAAACATGATGGGATCATTTTCTATGTTGGGTATGCCGCTGACGAGAAGATAGAACAATATCTGACTCGTCAAAATAACTTTCATATCCTCACGTCCCCTCACCCAAGGAAAGGAGCGTCAACCCTGTTCGACATCCCTGTCGATTTTGTCTCGAAATGCGAGGAGCGTCCTGAGGGAGATGGATATCTTTTCGATCTGTTTGTCACCGCTATCCCCGAGTTACAAATCTAAGGGAAAGAGAAAGGTGTCAGACACCCGGTTTCCGCTGGAATCTGACGGCCCGCCGAAGGCGACGAACGATCCTCCGCTTGTTTCCCACGCTCCGTTTTGCTCCGGGCTATCCGCCGTATGCTCTTCAGAATCCTCCACCTCGTTTCGTTCCAAACCATAGGCCATATACTCTCCAGTAGGATGCTCTGGGTTTAGACTGACCGAATCTACCAGTTGCTAGGCAACGAATGCCGGGCAACCGGTGCTCAGATTCCACGGAACAGACAGATCCTGGGCTTTCTGAGAACTTCTACCTCTGTTGTACGCGGCACGGAAGTTGAGAATGGTTTGCCTGATATTGAAGCGTAGAGAAGTCCATCGTGCATGAGCTGAGGATACGATGACCAGTATATACAGTCTGTGGGAATTTTTGATCCGCGATGCCTCTTTCTTCGGAGGGCCTCAAATCCCGATGCTGAGTTGGCTCGGGTCTTTCGGCATCGTGCTCTTCTTTCTCTGGCACCTCATGCGGTTACGGTGGGATGTGTCCAGCGCGCAACGGCCCTTCGATCGCCTACGCCCGATGCTGACCGCCCTTGCAAACGAACGCGGCGACATCGATCGTGAGCGATTCACGAGCCGTGCACTGGTGGGATTCGCACCTCCGGCAGATCAGGCTGCCCCCTCCTCCACGCGTATCGACTGCGACGACCTGAACACCCTCGAAGCGGCCATGCAGAACGAACCCATGTTTCGGCAGCCCTGGGCGCAATTCCGCAAAACCTTGATTCTGCAGCATGTCCCGTGGTTCGTAGAACCGCGGATTTTCAGCACGCGCCGCGCGGACGATATCTTTACGCAGGACACGCTCCTGAGCCATCGCGTGAATCTGGCCTTCTACAGCCAACTGCCTTCGCTCGTGACTGGAATCGGATTGCTGCTGACGTTCCTGGCCTTGTTTATCGGCCTCAGTAAACTCCACGCCGACGGACATGAGATTGTCGGCATTCAGGGACTCATCAACGGGCTGGCCGGAAAGTTCCTGACGTCCATCGTCGGACTTATTGCCGCCAATCTGTTCACCCTCATCGAAAAGCCGATGGTCTTTCGGCTCATGAACGCACACCATTCGTTCCTCGGCCTCATCGACAAACTCTTTCCCAGAAAGACCATGGAGCAGATGTTGGAGCAACTCACGCCGATACCCAGCGAGCACGGGGGGAGCCGACAGGCCTCCGGGGGTGAGCTCAGGGAACGGCTCGGAGGAATGGGCACGGATAGCTTGGCGGCGCCCATTGCCGAGCTGGCCTCGGCGGTTCGATCCTTAACGCAATGGAAGCAAGACGAGCAGGCAGCGGTGCACCGCATAACGGCCGAACTGCCAGGAGTCCTTCGTGACGAATTCACGGCTCCGATGAAGGCACTCAACGACTCGATTCATGACCTCACCGTCTCGCTACAAGATATGCACCTACATCGGGCGCAGGAAACGACGGCGATCAATGACCTCATGAGCCGCCTGTCGGGCAGGCTCGCTGAGCAGCGGCTATTGTCCGCCATCACACGCCCTAAAGGGTACCGCTTTTGGCCAAAACGATCGTTGGTGTCCACGCAACGGCCGACCGCATGAGGCACGCGACGGCACAGGGCGCCGGCGTCTCACACACGACGACTGGCATCACCGATCTCGTGACCTCGCTCGCGGTCGTATTCATCTTGCTCTTCGCAGCACAGATCACCCAAACCTCCTCCGCGGCACAGTCTGAACTGCAAGAAAACAAAGAGGATGTGCAGACGGCGCTACGTGACCACATTCAGCGCTTGGGTCTTTCACTCGATGCAGATCCCCGCGACCCGCTTGCGCTCGTGATCGTGGTCCCGGGAAACCTCCTCACATTCGAGCTTGGGAAAAGCACACTGTCGCCTACTGCGGAACAGTTTCTCGCGGAAGCCTTGCCCTTCTATGTGGGGGCCTTGTGCGGGCCGCTACGCGACAAGATCGACTCCCTCGCAATCGAAGGACATACCGATGATCAGGGCAGCGATGCGTTTAATTTGAAATTGAGTCAGGAACGGTCGCTGGCGGTGATGGTGAAGGGGTTCGAGGTCATTCAAGCCACAGAGCCGACCGCGTACCAGTGCTTTCAAGAGATCACCTCAGCGGCCGGGCGCGGCAGACAAGACTTGATTTATGAATCTTCTGCCGTCGTGAACCGCGAAAAAAGCCGCCGGGTGATCTTCAAAATTCGCCTCCGCTCTGCCGAGCAACGGCAGCTGCTAGAACAATCAGCTAAGACTCTTTGATCTTTCATCTCGTCACTGTACTTGTCTTTCAAAGCGTCAAGCCTGATGCTTGAAACCACGACACTGAGCACCAGAACACTTTCTCCCTCCATTGACCGAGCCCTGTGAAGGTCGCGCCGGGAGAGACGGGTC
>JANYEF010000284.1 GCA_025363325.1 Nitrospira sp.
CAGATGTACTGCCCGGGACTCCAATGCCCTGAAATGGCGTCCCGGGATCAGCGAGGCAGAACTTAGGCAGGAACCGCTTGGGATGTGGACTGCATGATGATTTGATCAATGTCAGACGCATCAAGCACTTCTTTCTCCAAGAGTGCTTGCGCCAAACCCTTCAGAGTGGCCATATTTTCCGTGAGCAGCCGCTTCGCCCGCTCATAGTTTTCCATCACAAGCCGTTTGACTTCCTGGTCGATCTCCATAGCTATTTGCTCACTGAAGTCGCGCTGGCTTCCGAGCTCTCGCCCAAGAAAAACCTGTTCGTTTTGTTTACCAAACGTCAGGGGGCCCATTTTTTCGCTCATGCCCCACTCACAGACCATCTTTCTCGCGAGATCCGTCGCCCGCTCGAGATCGTTCCCCGCTCCAGTCGTCATGTCTTTCAAGACCAACTCTTCCGCCACACGCCCCCCCATGAGAATGGCGAGCTGGTTATACAAATAATCCTTCGAATAGTTGTGCCGGTCATCGGTGGGGAGCTGCATCGTCACGCCCAAGGCGCGGCCCCGAGGAATAATCGTCACCTTATGCACGGGATCTGTTCCAGGAATCAGCTTGGCGATCAGCGCGTGCCCGGCCTCATGAAAGGCCGTCGTCCGCTTCTCATCGTCGCTCAAGACCAGACTCTTCCGTTCAGCCCCCATCAGCACTTTGTCTTTGGCCATCTCGAAGTCGATTTTTTCCACTTCTTTCTTGTTGAGTCTCGCGGCCCAGAGTGCTGCTTCGTTGACCAAGTTTTCGAGGTCGGCTCCTGAAAATCCCGGCGTACCGCGCGCGATTGTTTCCAACTCCACATTCGCCGCGATCGGAACTTTCTTCGTGTGCACCTTGAGAATTTCAGCACGACCGCGCAAGTCCGGCCGATTGACCACGACTTGCCGATCAAAACGCCCCGGTCTGAGCAAAGCAGGATCGAGGACATCCGGCCGGTTGGTCGCAGCGACCAAGATCACACCTTCTGTGGTATCGAATCCATCCATCTCGACGAGCAATTGATTGAGCGTCTGTTCGCGCTCGTCATGACCTCCGCCCAACCCTGCTCCACGAAGTCGACCGACGGCATCGATTTCGTCGATAAAGATAATGCAGGGAGCATGTTTTTTCCCCTGTTCGAAGAGATCACGAACACGAGATGCTCCGACGCCGACAAACATTTCCACAAAATCCGAACCGCTGATACTGAAGAACGGCACACTGGCTTCACCGGCAATGGCCTTGGCCAACAGTGTCTTCCCCGTGCCAGGAGGACCGACGATCAAGACGCCCTTGGGAATACGGCCACCAAGTTTCTGGAACTTGCGCGGGTCCTTGAGGAACTCGATGATCTCGAGTACTTCTCCCTTGGCTTCTTCGATGCCTGCAACGTCAGCGAACATCACCTTCTTACGCTCCTCCGTCAGCAAACGAGCTTTGCTCTTCCCGAACGACATGGCCTTATTGCCCCCCATCTGCATTTGCCGCATCAAGAAGAACCACAATCCCAAGAACAGGACAAAGGGCCCCCAGGTCACAAGGAATGTAATGTACCAAGGGCTTTCATCCGGTGGCTTTGCCTCAATCTGCACGCCCCGATCCCGCAAGACCTGCACCAATTCAGGATATTCCACCGAGTAGGTTCGAATACGGGTTTTGTCTTTCAGGACAGCGCTGATATGACTGGATTTGATGATAACCCGCTCGATCTCTCCCTTGTCGAGTTTGGTCATGAACTCACTAAAAATTACGTCCTCTTCAGGCTCATGATGTGGCACGCTGAAGAGGTTGAACAGCAAAATCATGAAGAGGCCGACGACGACCCAGAAAAGTATATTCTTTGTCCTGGAATTCATCCAGATCTCCTTGTGGATGGCTCGCTCAACCGGCGAAAAGAAACCGTGAACGTAGGTGATGCTACCACAGGCTCATTCATATTGACAACCATATGAGCACAGCCTTACCCCTCATCTCCCTCCATATCCAAGACAGCCAGATAGGGAAGGTTCCGGTACTTCTGCTGGTAATCGAGTCCATACCCGACCACGTACTTATTCGGAATCTTGAACCCCACATAGTCGATGGTAACATCAATGATCCGACGGTCTGGCTTACTCAATAAGGTGCAGACTTTAATCGACCTTGGCTTTCTTTTCGCCAAGGTCTTGACCAAGTATTGGGCCGTCAGTCCGGAATCGACGATGTCTTCCACCAGCAAAACGTCTTTACTCTTGATGTCCTCGGTCAGCTCGGTCACCATTCTAACCTTGCCGGATGTGTTTGCTCGAGACCTGTCACTCGTCACCATAAGAAAATCCACCCGCATGGGAATTCGGATTGCGCGAGCCAAATCGGCATAGAAGGCATAGGCCCCCTTCAACACCCCCACCAAGACGAAATCCTTCCCTGTATAATCGGTCGTGATCTGTTTGCCCAGCTCACGAATCCGAGTACGCATTTCTTCCTGCGTCACGATCGGCCGACCGAAGATCCGCTCCATACTCTCTTACTCCTTCTCGGACGCCCGGTTGCTCACTGAGACAAGCAAACAGCGTGTCGTCCCTCCACGAACGACGAAGCGCTCATCCTGCCGCACTCCTATCACCCAGAGAATTCCCTCTGGCGCTACCAATAAAGGAACCTTACCACGTTCATGTCGAGCGACTTTTTTATCGGTAAAGAAATCCTGCAGCTTTTTGCTCTCCCCCTTCATTCCAACGGGAGAAAATCGATCGCCGGCTTGCCAGGCCCGAACCAGCAAGGGCTCCGAAAACTGGTCGGCATCGAACCATGCCAGTCCTTGGGAAGGAGCCCTGCCCATTTCCTCCGCTGCATGACGCATCGTGAATTGTACATGAATTTGCTGATTCGTTCGAGACCAATAGACCATTGAAGGCACCGGAAGCGGCAGGGCCACCTCCTTCCCTTGCACTGAATCAATCGGAGGGATGTGATCTCCTCCTGCACCTGGGCTAAATCGCACCGACCCCTGATCCAGAATCACGAGGGCCTGTTTCAAAGACAGCCGGCTTCCGCTTCTTCCCTTGAGGAGGAGACGTCGAACTGACTCCACTACGCGAAGGCTACTGGCGCGCCCCTCTTCGTCGTAAGTCTGTAGGATTGCCCGCACAAGACGACGTTGAAGCGCAACCGGCAACTCGATGAAGGCCTGGCGATCGACTCGTTGCACGCCTCTGGGATCATGGCTGACAAGTGTGCGCACCAGATTATTTGTAATTCCCGTCAAATATTGTTCGTCTTCGCGCAGCAAGTCCGCCTGCCGCTGCAACACCCGGACGGCAGCCGGCGCCAACCGCATAATGACAGGAAGGAGTTCCTTCCTGATCCGATTGCGATGATAGAGCGGCTTCTCATTGCTCGAATCACGACGATAGGTCAGCCCTTCATCATCCAAGTATGCCACCACCTCCTCGCGGGTAGCGGCGAGAAGAGGACGAATAATCCTGTCTTCACGGGCGTATGGCATCCCGGCCAACCCGGTCATGCCCGCCCCCCGCAACATCCACATGAGCACCGTTTCCGCCTGGTCATTGGCAGTATGACCGACCGCAATGCGGTCAGCCACGACCTCGTGAGCCAGTTGCTTCATGAAGCCATAGCGCGCGTCGCGCGCTATGGCTTGAAGCGACGAGCGCTGCCGACGTTTGACCAGCATGGGTCGATGGATGGCAAGAGGCAGTTGTCGTTCCCGACAAAATGTATAAACAAACAATTCGTCGCCGTCGGACTCCGCTCCGCGCAATCCATAATTACAATGGACCACCGTCAGCGTGAGCCGCCAGGGCCTAGCCAGGCGATGGAGGAGCGACAACAACGCGAGCGAGTCGGGCCCGCCTGATACCGCCACGAGTAGATGCTGACCGGGAACAAAAAGCTGTTGCTGACGCACCGTCCGAACAAGATGGGTCAATAGTGCCGGTCGAACGGAGGGCCTGGATGAGGGCCTCATGATCGTCTTCTCAGCGGCCATGGTTACTGAACTCTCTGCGGAATACGCCGCAAGCTGATGCGTGCCTGTTCCACATCACGGGCAATTTGCTGCGACAGCTCATCGGCAGATGCAAAAGTGTGATCGCCGCGCACCCGTGCCACAAACTGCACGGTGATTTCTTGGCCATAGAGATCGCTGGTCTGATCCAAAAGATTGACTTCGATCAGCCGCTCGCCCGCTCCAAAGGTCGGCCTGGTCCCAATGTAGGCGATCGCATCATAGATCTGAGTACCGTAGACAGTCCGCGCAGCATAGACTCCATCGGGCGGCAAGACGCGATCAGCCGGGACGTGCAGATTGGCCGTAGGCCAGCCCATCGACTGCCCCTGTTGCATTCCGTGCACCACGGTACCTCGAATCCCATAGTCGCGTCCGAGCAACGTAGTAGCCCGCTCCATATTCCCTGCCTGAATAAGCTGGCGAATCCTACTTGAACTCACCACGTCCCCGTCAATTATCACGGGAGTTACGGGATGCACGCGGAAGCCGTACTGCCCGCCGAGACGCACGAGGTCATCGATACGCCCAGCCCGGCCCTTCCCAAACGCAAAATGATTGCCCACGAACAGTTCAGACAGGGTGAGAGACCGATGCAGGATGTTTTCGGCAAATTGATCCGGGCTCATCGCTGCAAAGGTGGGGGTAAAGTCCAGGAATACCACTTCATCGATCCCCGCGGCTTCGAGGTGCGCGAGCTTTTCCTCCGGACTGGTGAGAAAACGAAGATCGACGCGGGGCGCGAGGATTTTTACCGGATGCGGTTCGAAGGTCAGGACGAGCGCCGTTCCCTGAGCCTTCCGGGCCGTCTCGACCACCGTCTGCAACAGCGCTCGATGGCCCAGGTGCTGGCCATCGAAATTGCCGATCGTGGCGACGGGATAGGCACGTGGATACTCGCCGGACAGCCCACGCGTCACTTTCAGCATGGTCGTCAGCGGAGGAGACGCGCGGCGTCTTTGGCAAAGTAGGTCAGTATGATATCAGCGCCGGCCCGCTTAATCGAGAGCAACGATTCCATCATGGCCCGCGATTCGTCGAGCCAGCCAGCGTTGGCGGCCGCTTTGATCATGCTGTACTCCCCGCTCACTTGATAGGCGGCTACAGGCAACAACATCTCCGCTCTGGCTGCGGCAATGATATCGAGGTACGGTAGTGCCGGTTTTACCATAATGATGTCAGCCCCTTCTTCGACATCAAGGGCGATCTCCCGAAGCGCTTCCCGGCGGTTGGCGGGATCCATCTGGTACGACTGCCGATCGCCGAATTGAGGGCTTGAAAACGCCGCATCCCGAAACGGTGCATAAAAGCAGGACGCGAATTTGGCGGCATAGGCCATGATCGGCAGCTCCGAAAAGCCCGCCTGATCCAGTTCCGCCCGGATCGCCGCCACCCGCCCATCCATCATATCGGACGGCGCCACCATGTCAGCCCCGGCTTGCGCATGGGTCCTGGCCATTGCACGAAGACAGTCCAACGTTTCGTCGTTGAGAATCCGACCGTCCTTGACGATCCCGCAATGGCCGTGATCGGTGTATTCGTCGATGCAGACGTCGGTGACGACCATCAGCCCAGGGACTTTGTCCTTCACCGCTTTGACGGCCCGTTGCACAATGCCATTCGGATCGAATCCCGAACTCCCCCGATCATCTTTCCGATCGGGAATCCCAAAGAGGATGATGGCGGGAATCCCCAAGGCCGCAATTTCACCTGCCTCTTTCACCAAGAGATCGACCGAGAGGCGAAACTGGCCCGGCATCGAGGCGATCTCCTCCCGCCGATCTCGCCCTTCGACGACGAACAGCGGATAGATAAAGTCGGACGGGGCAAGGCTTGTCTCCCGTACCATGCGACGAAATGCCTCATGCTGCCGCAGCCGCCGGAGCCTCTGTATTGGGAAAGCCATCGGATTACTTCCTCGGAATATTCGTCAAGAACACCACGATGTCGCGCACAGAAATCATACCGACCAATTTTCCATCCTGAGTCACACCAAGATGGCGGATATGCGTTTTGGCCATCAGATCGTTGGCATCTAATACGGTCTTTTCCCCTTCGATCGTCAAGATCGGAGCCGACATAACCTGTTCGACCGTGGTCTTGTGGGTGTCGGCTCCAGCCGCTACTACCCGCCGGACCATATCGGTATCCGTGAGGATGCCGACGATCTCCTTCCCATTCGTCACAAACAGGCTGCCGATGCCACGATCCCGCATGATACGTGCCGCCGTCTGTGCATCCGTATCCCGCTCAACCGTAATAAACTTCTCCCTTGGAACCATGAACGACTTGACTGGAACCATGCTATGTCCTCCCTTGGCTAATTCAGTTCATCACCTGCCGTCTACTTCGACCTAACCCTGCGTAGAAACGGCGGCTCGAACCCCTTCCTTGAAATGCCTCATAATCGCTTCTGCCAGCGCCGGCACAGTATTCTCAGCCGGCATGACCATGACCGTCAACCCATACTCTTCCGCTGTGCGTGCCGTAATGGGTCCGATGCAGGCAATCACCACCCGGGCAACGAGTGGTCTCACCGCGTCCCGCCCTCCAAAGAGTTCCACAAAATTGCGGACGGTGGAGGAACTCGTGAATGTCACCGCCGCCACCTGGCCATCGTGAAGCTGTTGCGTCACGGACGCGACGTCCACCGCCGGGGCGATCGTGCGATAGACAGGAATCACATCGACGGTCGCCCCTAACTCACGCAACTGTTCCGGCAAGATCTCGCGAGCGACTTCGGCGCGTGGGATCAAAACACGGCTCCCACGGACTCCCACATGGGCCAACGCGGCGATCACTCCCTCTGCTTGAAACTCGGCTGGAACGACATCCGGCGTCACCCCATAGGCTCCCAGTTCCTGCGCAGTCCTTGGTCCAATCGCGCACAGGCGAAGGTTCGCTAACGCTCGCGCATCCTTCCCTGCCGCATGGAGTCGGTCCATAAAAGGCCTCACCCCGTTCACGCTGGTAAAAATCAGCCATTGATAGGTACTGAGACGAGTCACCGCGTCATCAATCGCCTGCCAACTGGCCGGAGGCACGATCTGAATCGTCGGAACTTCAACTGGCTCTGCGCCATAGGCCGCCAGTAGCTTGGAAAATTCTCTTGCCTGCTCCTGTGCACGGGTTAGAACAATCCGTTTCCCAAAGAGCGGCTTGGTTTCAAACCAATTGAGCTGCCCTCGCAATCGCACGACCTCACCCACAACGATCACCGTCGGCGGTTCGAGATGCGCGGCTTCCGTCTTCGCGACGATATCGCCCAACGTCCCCACGATGGTCTGCTGATCGGCTCTGGTTCCCCAACGGATCGCCGCGACCGGCGTGTTAGGCAACCGCCCCTCCGACAGCAACTGTCCGACGATCGAAGGAAGATTTTTCATACCCATCATGAACACGAGCGTTCCTGATGCACTGGCCAATTTGGGCCATTCTAACAAGATCGCCGGCTTGGTGGGATCTTCATGACCGGTCACAAACGTGACCGTGGAAGCCAATGTTCGATGGGTCACCGGAATGCCCGCATACGCAGGGACCGCGACCGCCGCCGTCACACCAGGCACAATCTCGAAGTCGATCCCTGCAGCGGCCACCGCTTCCGCCTCTTCTCCTCCGCGTCCGAAGACAAATGGGTCGCCCCCTTTGAGCCGAACCACCACGTTCCCCTCTTTAGCGCGTTCGATGAGCAGTCGATTGATATCGGCTTGGTCTTGATACTGCCCACGTCCCCGCCGACCGACATAGATGCGCTGTGCCGTGGCCGGAGCATACTGCAGTAAGACCGGATTGGCGAGATAATCGTACAGGACGACATCGGCCTGCTCCAGGCACTCCTTCCCTTTCAGCGTCAAGAGTCCAGGATCGCCTGGTCCCGCTCCGACCAAATAGACCTTTCCCGGTCTTCTCGGTTTCGTCATGTGGTCCCGTAGATCGCGTGAAGAATTCTATCGCCGCCACGTGCGAGCAGCCGTTCCGCGAGTTGAATACCGATCGACTCCGGATCCTCAATGGTTCCTTCAACAGAATCGCGAATGAGCTCCTTGCCGTCCACGCTGGCGACCAATCCTTCCAGGATGACCCGTGTCCCGGCTAATGTCGCATGCGCCGCGATCGGAACCTGACAGCCTCCTTGGAGCCGATGGAGCAACGCGCGTTCAGCAAGAACGGCTGTCTTACTTGGCACATGATCCAAGCCACTCAACAACGAATGGATAAAGAGATCGTCTCGCCGGCCCTCGATGCCCAGCGCCCCCTGGCCGATGGCAGGCAAACTAATCTGCGGCGCGAGGTAC
>JANYEF010000026.1 GCA_025363325.1 Nitrospira sp.
GTGGTTTTTGAGAGAGTAGGGACCGTTCGTGAAAAATGGGAGAGAGGAAGGTGTCAGCAGCCGCCTTCGCCTTGCCCGCGCGCGGTCTTGACGGGAGAGCCATGAAGAGATTTCATCTCGTCTTGTGGTGAAACTCGTGGAGTCATTGCTTGACCTTGCGCCTCGAGGTTTGGCGGTTCCCGAGGAGAAACTAGGAACATTCTCCATTGTCTAGGTGAAACCGATGGACTTTAAAGCATTCCTGCAGTGGTGCAAATAGACTGAGAGGTTTCTAGGGCAATAACTACCAGAGCAACTCACTGAACGTGGCGAAGCGTTAAGGCGACAGGCTTTCAAGCGGCCTGTCGCCTTTCTATTTTTTATTGGCTGAGATTGCTAGCGGGGTGGTGTGCCCTAGAGCGGAGTTCGCCGGAGGAACGGGGTGCCCATCGAGACTTTGCCAGGAAGGAAAGCGGAAACTGACTGAGTCTAGCCCGTATTGTTCATGACGGTTCGTTGCGAACTGGCGGACTGCGCGTGACAAGCGCGAAGAGCGAGACTTGTGGGACGGGTGAGGCAGTCTGAAGGCTGAAGTGTTCGGAGTTTCAACCCAGACGTTCGGCCTTCAGCCTTCTGACCGCGCCCGCCTCGCCCGTCTCGCTTGAGTCAGGCATCGGCAATTGCAGCAGAAGCGCTCATAAAAAATGCGGGCTAGAAGCCGAGGGTCAGGACGGTGGCTAACTCGTGGCGGCTAAACTCATGGATCTCCTGATGACGCATCCGCAAGAGATCGACAATCTCATGGTTGGACCGGTTACCCACTGCAAGCCAAACAACTTTGGGCGGTGCTCCTCGCATGATGCTCAAGCGAAGAAAATCTTCATCTCGTGTCACCAACAAACACTCATACTTCTTTGCCAACTGCCACACAATCTCATCCGCGGCACCCCCAGCACCAAGTAAGCGGATATGGAGGGACTCCGGGTACAGATCGATAATCGCGGGGATGACTGACTCGGAAAGGTTTTCGTCCAGCAGCAGACGCACAAGCCCTCAGGCGGCGGGAATCGACAAGGTGCGACGCTCACGTTCAGCAGCATACGCCAAACAAGCGAGCACATCCTCATGCGTGAGCTGGGGAAAATTGGAAAACAGTTCTGCCTCGGCCATACCCCCGGCAAGATGCCCTAGCACCTCACCGACTGTGAGCCGCGTACCCCGCACACAGGGTTTGCCGAAACGAACCGTTGGATCGACGCTGATGCGTTCAAGTAATGCCATAGCGATATGATATAGAAGGCACACCCTGACCGCAAGATCTCCGGACAATCATAACCATAACCCTGACCTTGCTTCCCGAAGAAAGAAAAAGTGGGACATTCCTGAGTTTCAGCGGTGCCTGCACACTGTTCCGGCAGCGACACGACTGCACGGTATATACGCTCGACTCTGTGTGGAGGAACGGTAGGAGAGGAAGGAATTCCTGAAGGATTCCGCCTGGCAAAGTCCGAAGGGGCCGTTCCGGGAGGCGCTGAAGCGGAAGGGCCATGCCGCCCCACCTCCGAGAGTCTGAGCTTCGCTCAACCTTGACCTCGGCCTTAACCTGCTTGTTCGGGGGGGGCCGCGCCGCCTTCCCACAACTTAACCGTCCGATCCCACGACGCACTGGCCAGTTTCATTCCATCCGGTGACAGGGTAATCCCGCGAATGCCTCCGGAATGGGCCTTGAGCGTTCTGAAGCAACGGCCGTTCGACAAGTCCCAAAACCGAATCGTCGCGTCATCGCTGGCGCTGATGAGCACCTTGCTGTCCGGCGTGACGGCGAGCGTGCGCACCCAGCCGGTATGGCCTTTCAGCGTCCGTTGTTCCGCCACATGGGGCATGTCGAACAACTTGATCGTCTGGTCACGGCTCCCGGTGATCAGGAGTTTGGCATCGGGGGTAAAGGCCATCGCGCCGATCCAATAGTCCATCGGCTTTTGAAATCCACCGTCGTCTTCGACGAAGTACCCGCGTGTTTCACTGGTATCATCGTCGGCCTGCTTCCAATGTCCGTTATGCAGGATTTTTTCCTCTCCGCTGGGTAATACTTCCCAGAGCTTGATCTTGCCGATATCCATTCCACTGGCGAGGTGCATCCCGTCCGGCGAAAAGACGACGCAGACCGACCAATGGTGGTCATACTGGTCCTTGCCGAGGAGGGTCATGAGCTCCGTGCCGGTGGTGACTTCCCAGATCTTGATGTCTTTGTTGTGGCTGCCGCGCGCCAACATAAGGCCGTCGGGCGAGAGGGAGAGGCTGACGACATTGTGGTCATAGCGTGTGAAGAGGAGCTTCTTCGCTTCGCCGGTGTTCGGGTTCCACAGCCGGATGGTACGGTCCTCGCTGGCAGTGGCCAACGTTTGGCCGTCCGGCGTGAAGAGGACGGATCGAATATCCGCCGTATGCCCCCTGAGCGAGCGCAGGAGGCGTCCGGTTTCAATGTCCCATATGCGGACGAGCCGGTCGACTCCTCCGCTGGCGAGGGTCAACCCGTCCGGCGCGAAGGCGACCGACCAGACTCCATGCGAATGGCCGCGAAACGTGGTCAGCTCCCGTGCCCCTGTTTTCCAGTATTCGAGGAAATCGACTGGTGCGGTGGCTATTCCCGACGATGGCGTGAGCGGGGAGGATGAGGGGGCAAGCTGGGAAGCAGTCAGATCAGCCATCTATAACTTTCCTTACAACTAGCAGGAACCGTAAAAGGTAAAAGATGAAACGTAAGATTGCCGAGAGCTTTTTTTCTGAAACCTTTCACGTTTAACGATTCACGTCTCACGGATCGCTGGTCGGCCCACGGCGACAGGCTTGATTGCAAATCGGCGATTCGTGCCAGTATAATTCATACGGGTTTTGGGTGATCGTAAGAGAAGCCCCGTCAGCAAGTCAAGCAGGCCATGAGAGCCGGTTTGCGCTCCCTCATCGGGGCATGCCGACGCGGCCAGACCGGATTGGACAATCCAGGACTATTATGGAACTTCGTTTTCAGCCCGCATTGCTGCAAGAGGTCATTGACTCGTTCGTCGAAAAGACGGAACGGGAAGGCGACCCCACCTATTATAAAGAATTCCACGAACTCGCCGACCCGATCTACGAGAAGTTTACGCTCGATGATCGTGAGAGCGAGTTCAAGAAGCTCTATCAATATATGTTCGGGACCTGGGGGTTTTCCGATATCATCCGCGATGCCTTCAACGAATATCCTTTGCTGAAGCAGCGAGTTGGCATCGTACTCGTCAAGGGCGTGCTCAAGGAAGATCAGGAAGGCGTCGATATTCTCAGGAAGTGGGGGTCCGTCGAACATGAGATGGCTCGGGAGTTCGAAGAAAAAGGATTGAAAGGCGTCGGGATTAAGCTCATTCCACGTCGATTCTATGATCCTGCGCTCACGCGCTATTGCCGCCATGAGTTGTTGCATATCTCAGACATGCTGGATCCGGTCTTTGGGTACGATCCGGATACCAAGGTCGGGCAAAATCCTGGCGAAGAAACCCTCATTCTCCATCGCTATCGCATCTTGTGGAGTCTCACCGTGGACAGTCGGCTGACAGTAGCCGGCAAAGAGCCGATGCTGAGGAAGGAAGACCGGTTCAAAGAGTTTCGTTCCTGGTATCGCAAGATTCCCGCGCCACAATTGAAGTCGGTGTTCGAAGGGTTGTGGCAGACGAGCTTCTTTACCCACTCGGAATTGATCGAAATGGCGTCGGACACCTTGCGTGTGATGGATCGTGCCGTGGATGTCGAGGGCGGGGAGGTTCCAGAAACAGAAAATAAGGTCATGTTGATGCCGGGATTTCCCTGTCCCCTGTGCCGGTTCCCGACCTATTCGTGGGTCGAGGATATGGGCAACAAGCTCGAGACCTACGTGCTCGATTTTATCCGCGAGAATCATCCTGGCTGGGATATCGAATTCGGGGCCTGCGATCGCTGCGTCGAGGTCTACAAGCTGCGCGCCGACGGCGTCATGTAACGGTTGAACCACTGTGACTATCGATCCACGATACGGACGTCGCGACTTCCTCAAGGATTCGGTCGTGTCCGTTGCCAAAACGGCACAGGAATTTGCCAAACACCAAGAGATCGTGCCGGAACAGCCAGCGCCACCACCGGTGCGGACGGATTGGTTGCGTCCTCCAGGCGCCGTTGTCGAGGCACTGTTTTTGGAGCGATGCACACAGTGTGGCGACTGCGCCAAGGTCTGTCCGTACGGGTCGATTACGTCACATCCGCAGAACGGGACACCGGTGATTTTTGCGGATCGGATGCCGTGCTATCTCTGTGAGGATGTGCCCTGCATTGCGGCCTGCGCCACAGAGGCGTTGCTCCCTGTCGAAGGACGCGAGCAGATACGAATGGGTCTCGCGATTGTCTCGCACCGAGTCTGCACGGCAGGGCAGGGGTGCCATGCCTGCGCATCGAAATGTCCCACGGATGCGTTATCGATGGATTTTGACCGGCAGCGTCTTATGGTGACGACTGAGCGTTGCGTCGGATGTGGGCTGTGCGAACAAGTGTGCCGGACCGTGAACGATCATGTGGCCATTCGAGTCACGCCGTTTCGGTTATTGGCGCAGTCGTTCTCGTGACTGACAGGAACATGCCTGAATGCATGAGAGAAAGTTGGAGAGGAATGGCGCCAGTCACCAGAAAGAATAATTTGAAAAATCATCGACTTATATTGTCCCTTACGAAGGGCGAGATCGCGCTTGACAACCCCTGGGTCTGCACCTACCATAGGCGAGCCCGTGCTAAATTTTTGACCTCACATGCTCGGAAAATTCATGTGGGCAACAGGGTAAGCCGAGGAGCTGATTCTCGTGACGAGTAAACAGCCGGTGCACACAAATTCTCAGGCCGTGGCCGCGGTCATTCCGACGTTACCGGCCATTAAAGATTCGCCCGCTGTCGAACGCGCCCTCAGTCGCAGCAAACTCTATCTGCTCGTATCCTGGAGCCTGCTCTATCCTGAAGACGAGGAGTTTCTTGATTACGTGCAATGCGGAGAGTTCGTCGAGGATGGGCGAGTGGCGATTGATGCCTTGGACACGGCACTCGATGCCATCGGCGGTGAGCGGGCCAAGCAGAAGTTGGTGTTGCTGCGCAAGCAGTTCGATCAGATCGAGAAAGTTGTCGCGTCAGAATGTGTCAACTGGCAACTCAGCGATCTGCAGGCCGAGCATCGCCGAGTGTTCAGTAACGTCATCACCCTCGATTGCCCTCCCTACGAAACGCTCTTTGGAAACGACCACGTGTTTGCTCAATCGCAGGTCATGGGCGATATTGCCGGATTTTATCGTGCGTTCGGGGTGGAATTGTCCAAGGATATCCATGAGCGACTGGATCATTTGAGCGTCGAATTCGAGTTCATGCATTTCCTGGCCTACAAAGAATCCTATTCCCGCTGTCACGATGGAGCAGACAAGACTCAGATCGTCCTGGATGCGCAGAAAAAGTTTGTCAAGAATCATATCGGGCGATGGGTTCCGCTGTTTTGCCGGATGTTGGTCAAGAAAGCCGATTCTGGCTTGTATAAACATGTGGCGGACTTGATGGCGGAGTGGATGGATTTCGAAGCCGCGTTCCTGGGCGTCATTCCCCAACCCTACTCGGAAACCGATTATCGCCCGGCGACGTTTAATGCGCCGGAAGGCCAGACGTATGAGTGCGGTGCGCAGGATCAAGGGAATGAGCTGAGTCTGTTGCTAAACGAAGTCGGTGCAGAATCATTTTTGGACAAAAAGGATCAAGGGAAAGACAAGGAGGAGGGGGGGCCGGTCGGAACCGCCTAACATTGTCCGTATTTATGAAGGTTTCTATTTGTTGTTTGTCGGCAGTTATCTTAGGCCACCGTTCATAATTTGTTAATCGAGAGGAGGAGTATCCATATGAAAGCAGCAAAGAAAGCAGAGGAGAAGGCACCAAGGCCATACAACAAGCGTGCAGTGATTGGTCTTCTTCTCTCGGGGCTTATCCTTGGCGTGATTATGGGGCTCTTCACGATCTTCTCTCCGGGTTGATCGTGGGCGTGATGTTGCGTTTAATTTTTTAATCGAGAGGAGGGGTATCCTATGAGAGTGGTGCAGACACACAGCAAACGTGTGGTGTTTGGCATTCTTCTCGCTGCGTTGATCGTGGGCGTGATGCTGACGATCGGGCAGGTGCCGTTGGCTGTCAGCCAGCCGGTGACGATTCCGGCCAAGGCGATCAAGGGAGCAATCCCGATGGATGGCGCCAACCCAGTATGGGAGAGCGTGCCTGGCGTGATTGTTCCGTTGAGCGGCCAGCTGATCACCACGCCGATGCACCCGAATATTTCGGTGAAGTCGGTGTTCGTGAAAGCCATGACGAACGGGAAAGAGATCGGTCTGCGTATGGAGTGGAGCGATCAGACCAAGAACGATACGACCATCGGTCCCCAGGATTTCCGGGATCAGACAGCGATCATGTTCCCAGTCAACACGTCCGGAGCGCCACCGTTCCAGTGTATGGGTCAGTCGGGCGGCACCACCAACATCTGGCGCTGGAACGCCGAGTGGCAGAAGGACCTTGGCAAGGATAGCGCGGGCCTGTGGGACGTAGACGATCAATACCCCGGTATTTTCTGGGACTACTATTTCGAAGAGCCGGCGGGCGGCGTGACCTATCCAGACCGGATCGGCCGGAGCCTTGGCCCCTTCAATCCTGGCATCTGGTCGGGCAACATCATGTCCGACCCGACGCTGCGAGTGAGCTCGGTTGAGGATCTGAATGCCAATGGCTTCAGTACCCTGACGACGCAAGCGCATCAGGATGTCATCGGGAATGGTGTGTGGGAGCCTTCCGGTTCCGTCAAGGGTGGTGGATACAGCGGTCCAACCTGGCGCGTGGTGGTGAAGCGCGCGTTGGAAACCGGTGATGCCAACGATACCCAGTTCAAGGCGGGTATGTCTGTGCCCATCGCGTTTGCGGTGTGGGACGGTAACAACGTTGAACGTAACGGCATGAAGGCCCTCTCCACCTGGTTTACTCTGAAGCTTCAGTAGGGGAACCGGTCTCTGGAGAGACCATCTCTTACCTCTTGGGGTAGGAGTGAAAGCGTCACGAGAAAACCCCAGTCCGGCGTCAGGCCGGGCCGGGGTTTCTCTTTTTCTGTGGCAGACAGTACCGTACTACGCATCACCGATCGGTTCGTATGTCCTGTCAGGGGGAAGCGAGCGGAAGAAGGAAGATTTTTCGAACAGCTCAATGTTGTGAAGGTTTCCCCGTTTATCTACCAGAGTCAATGCGGTTCTCTGTTTTTACTGATTCGACTGGATTCCAGGAGTTCTGCCATTTAGGACTACTTTTAGTGCAAATTAACACAAGGAGGCTTTAGCTCTATCTTTGGATAGTGCCGAAGGCGGGATTCGATTTTTGGCCAACTCAGCATCTTCAGCACTAACTCCCGTATCACAGGTTTTACTCCAGAGAGTCATCGACTTGCTAGTCGAGTAGGAGTGATCAGGTGAGATTGAATGAGCGCAAGATCGATCTGCTCCACGACCGTTTTACAACCGCATGATTTGACATCCAATCCGGTTCGTCTGGGCGACCTAAAACCGAAAAAAAGACCACCGCCACTTGAGCTACGAGTCTGTTCTTCAAGTTATTTGCGGCCAAGTTTTTCGGGTTTTAGGTCCCACGGTCTTGACATTTCTTTCTCCTGAAGCCCAAATTAAATGGGTAGCCACAGCCTCCTGAGCACACTGCCGAGAACGAGAGGATGTCGTCCGATGGATCGATGGACCGCACAGTGGGGAGATCAGCTCCCGATTCAGCACAAGGTATGGGTGGTGCTCCTGCTGCTCTGTGTGCCGCTCAGCGCAGGCATTGCAATTCACCTGTATGTTGTCCAACAGCTGCTTGCGCTCCAAGAACAACGGCAAGAGCTCATGCTGGCTGAGGAGCAGATACAAGTGCTTGGGCGACTCGCCATCGACATTGAAGACGGTTTTCGCGGCTATGTCTTGACCCAGGAACCCGCCTTTCTTGTTCCCCTGAATGAAGCAGAATCGAAGCTCGACCAGGCGTTGTCGGATGCCACACAGTCACTCGCGAAGCTATCGGGTTCTCCGAACCATCTCGCGCCGATAGAACAACAACTGAAGGGCCTGCTGCGATCGAAGCATGAGTTGATCGCAGACATTCAGAAGGGATCGGCGAACAAGGCGTTAGCGTACGTGCTGTCGGGTGAAGGGCTTCGACTGTCCGATCTCCTCCGCGAAGATGTCCGAACCGTCGAAGATCGCCTGGAGCGGCAGCGAAATTCGTTGAACGAACGAGCGGATGCGTTGTCGCAGCGGACATTTGTCGGACTGTGGATCACGCTTGCTGGCGTGGTCTCACTGGGATGGATTGTCTCGCGCATACTGGCACGTTCTCTCACGGATCCGATCACGCGGCTGCAATCCGCCACTGCAAGGATCGGAGCGCAAGTGGATGTGGCCGGGATCACCGAGCTGTTGGCCAATGGCCGAGGAGTGAAGGACGAGCTTGGTCAATTGGCAAAGGCATACCTCGCCATGGCCCGCCGCATCGAGACGAACATCCAAGAGATCGAAGCGCTCGACACAATCGGCCAAGAGATCAACACCCTCGGCCCGGACGATCTGGAGGGGGTGCTCCGGCGTATTACGGACCGGGCAGTGGAGTTGGTGCAGACCGATATCTGTCTGGTGCTCCTTCGAGATGACCGAGTGGGTTGTTGGATTGTTGAAGCTGCTTCCGGCGAATGGAACGATCGTTTGAAGAAATGGGTCATGCCGTGGGAGGAGCTACCGGTCAGTGTTCAAGCGTTTGAGACGCGCGCGGTGGCCACCGGGGAATGGTTTCGTTCGGACGAGTGGCCGCAGATGGTCCGGTGCAACTTGATCGGGGACAGTATGTTGGCAATTCCACTATTGGCGCAGGGGATTCCGTTCGGTGTTCTATCGTTTGTGAACGAGCGACCCCGGGCAACGCATGAATGGAATCAGCGCCTGGCTGAAGGATTGGCCCAGGAGGCTGCGCTAGCCATCTCAAATGCGCGGCTGTATGAAGCGGCACAACAGAAACAGCAGGGGTTGGTGACACGCCTTCAACAGCTCGAGCATCTGGCGGAAACCTTGGCGCATGATCTTAAGGGGCCAGGGGCTCGCATGGAAGAACTCTCAAGGTTGCTGGTCCAGCAGGACAGTGGACAATTCGATGACCGGACGAAGCGGTGGTTATCTCTGATCGAAGAGAATGGTAGGGATCTTGTGCAGCGAGTGGAAGGGATCTTGACCGTGGCTCACGTGGGTGCTGGTCAGGAGGCCATCACGGCTGTCGATCCAACTGCGATTATTGATGCGGTGTTGAAAGCCCGAGCTGATGAGGTTGGGCGGCTTCGTGCCGTGATACACGTTGAACCAGGGTTACCGCTCGTCGTCTGTCACGGCGCCTATCTCAGGCAGATCTTCGATAACCTCGTCTCGAACGCACTGAAATTCACTCGAGAGGGAGAGTCACCCGTGGTAAGGATCAGCGGTCGTGTACAAGGTCCTATGGTGGCTTTCTCTGTGGAGGATCATGGGATCGGGATCCCTTCGACCCAACGCATTCGAGTGTTTCAGCCGTTTGTCCGGTTGTTGATGTCTGAGGCAGCCGGCAACGGGATCGGCCTGACCATCATCCAGCGCATCGTGGAACTGTATGGCGGCAAGGTGTGGATTGACGGAGTCGAGGGGGCGGGCTGCACAGTACAATTCACGGTTCCGAGTTTTCAGGAACAAGAGGGAGCCTCGAATGCCAGGATGCAGCAGGCGTCGAGGGCTCCCAGTGTGGTTGATGTAGTCCGGCAAGGAGTTCTGTGAAGAAGGGGGAGATGATGCCACGTGGCGGAGTGTCCGACATGCGATCGACAAGAACCAAATCCAAAGTGCCCTTCACGATCTTGATCGTCGAGGACAACGCAACGGATGTTGAGTTGATGCTGCACGCCCTTGAAGCGGCGGACCTGAAACCGCTTGGGGGAGATTTCGAGATGGAGGTTCGTGCCACGGCAGAAGGGGCCTTGCAATTGCTCGGGGAACGGGCCGTCGATCTTGTGCTGACCGACATGGTGTTGCCTGGTATGGATGGGTTGGACCTCGTCAGCCGCATTCAAAGGATCGATCCAAACCTGCCAGTGCTGGTGGTGACGCGGATGAACGCGGTTCCTTTGGCCGTGGATGCGATGCGGCGAGGCGCCTTCGACTATGTGCTGAAACCCGTCAATGCAGAGGATTTGGGGATGCGCCTCCATCGAGCGATTCGAATCTCTGAAATCCTGCGTCGGCATGCGGTTTATGCGCAACAGGACCGGCAGGAGTTCGAGTCCAATAGTTTCGTGGGGAGTGGCGTCGCATTCGAGCAAATTATGCGGAGCATTCGTGAGGCGTCCCAGGTCCGCTCGACGGTCTTAATCACCGGCGAAACCGGAACGGGAAAGGGGATGATTGCACGGGCGATCCATCAGCAGAGTCCTGAGTGCGATCGGCCGTTTCAAGTGATCGATTGTACGACCGTTCCCGAGGGAATGATGGAGTCCGAGCTGTTCGGGCATGTACGGGGCGCCTTTACCGGCGCAATCGCCGATAAGCCGGGGCTGATTGAGTTAGCGAACGGCGGCAGTGTGTTCCTCGATGAAATCGGGGAGCTTCCCCTTCTCCTCCAAGCGAAAATCCTGCGCGTATTGGAGGAAAGCGAGGTGCGTCCTGTGGGCGGAACCAGAGTTCGCCGGATAAATATGCGCTTCATCGCTGCGACAAACAGGAATCTCGAAGCGCGAGTGCGTGAGGGGTGCTTCCGTAAGGATTTATACTATCGGCTCGCAGTTGTCTCGATTCGAGTGCCCCCGCTCCGTGAGCGCCGCGAGGACATTCCCGTTATCGCACGCCATTTGCTTAGCCGCCTGGCTCGAGCTATGAGCAAGGCGCAGTGCCATTTTGACGAAGAGGCTGTGGGGGTCCTTGTGTCCTATTCCTGGCCCGGGAATGGGCGGGAACTCCGCAATGTCGTGGAACGGATGATCATGCTCGCGACCGACGGCATCATTCGAGCTCGTGATGTCCGAAGCGCGCTTCCACAGAGTGAGGCCGAGAGTCTCGCCTCAGTCGACCCGAATCTGATCATCCTTCCATACATGGAGGCAAAGGAGCGAGCGCTCGAAGAGTTTACGAAGTCCTACCTGCGTGTCAAACTCGCGCAGCATAGCGGTGTCATCACGAAGGCCGCTGAGGGCAGCGGCATTCCACGACAACATTTCTCGTTGCTGATGAAACGATTTCTGGGAAGCGAGGGTATCGAGAATCAGTAGCATTTGTCGCCTGTTCGTAACAGTTCTTCCGTTCGTTGATCTCGTCATCTGTTCATTCACGCGATCACGTTTCTTCTTCGTAGCATAATCATCACATGAAGCGATTCCGGATTTATTCTGCACGATTGTTTGGTATATTTCTGTTAAGGAATACACAGATATGCGGATGTAACAATTTGAAATATTGACTAAAATATTATACTTATCTGAGGGAGCATATCAGCATATTCGATTGGTGAGATGCATCAGAATTTTCTTATCCAACACTTTTCCACAGTTCTATTTTATCCGTTCTATTTCAATGTCTTAACACGCACGATCTTGGTGGCTCGAAGTATTCTCATGCTGGCAACTCTCTTGCATCATCCTTCACCCAAATCGGCGTGTAAAGGAAGTAGTCTAGATCTCTGTTGTGCGTCCGTGCCGTCGCGAGGACTTGACTCACATCCTCAACTGTTAGGAGGTGTTACCAATGTTTGTGTCACGCAGGCAGTTCTTAAAAGTCTCCGCGGGGACTGTCGCCGCAGTGGCGGTGGCGGACAAAGTCCTGGCGTTGACCGCACTCCAGCCGGTCATCGAAGTCGGGAACCCGTTGGGTGAGTATCCGGATCGGTCCTGGGAGCGTGTCTATCACGACCAGTATCGGTACGATTCGTCCTTTACGTGGGTGTGCTCCCCCAACGACACACACGCCTGCCGTATCCGGGCCTTTGTCCGCAACGGCGTCGTGATGCGGGTCGAGCAGAACTACGACCACCAGACCTATGAAGACCTCTATGGCAACCGTGGAACCTTTGCTCATAACCCGCGCATGTGTTTGAAGGGGTAC
>JANYEF010000027.1 GCA_025363325.1 Nitrospira sp.
CAGCTGGGGAAACCTGTTGGAACCTCTCTAGTGAGAGAACGGCTGCTGTTGCCCTTGATTTACCTTGAACGCCTCGGCTCGCCGACTGCTCTTCGGCACTATCGTCGGATCCCGCAAGCGGAGGCCGGGCGGCGGGCTCAACTGGCGACCCTCCTGAAAGAGGAGGGCATTTTAGATCGTATTCAGGCTACTCAGGACTAATACTTGTCAGCCGCGTTTCAGGCGCTAGATTGTATCCGCCCATCTGATGAACGCGCTATCTTGTCGGTGCTTGCCTCTGCTGCGATCGCACATCACACGTAAAACCCTTATGATCCAAATTGCGATTGATGATATGGCGTAGGGAATAACTGCCTAAGTGCCAAGGTCAAGGTGCCCGGAGTACCTGATACTCCTGGACAAAGTTGACCCGTTCTGGTCCTTCCTGTTAGCAGTGGCTCACTTATAATAGGAGGTGACGATGCGATTGCTCCGTATATTGGCGACCGTCGGGTTGTTGACATGGGTCGGCGTGATAATCGTTGATGCAGCAGAACCCTCTCAGTCCGGCCCTCCTCTGGTGGTCCCGGTGTCAGCAGACGGGGCGCAGCGAGCCACGGTGACGCTCGATAGCTACTCCTACACCCCAAACCATTTGATTGTCGAAGCTGGGAAACCGGTTGAACTGACGCTGACTAGTGTGACGACGATTATCCCGCACAATTTCATCATCAAGGACCCAGCGGGTAGCCTATCCGTTGAGCAGGATGTGAGTGCCGGCAAGACGGTCACCATCACATTTACGCCGACTCAGCCTGGTACATTTCCCATCTACTGCGACAAACGGCTCTGGCCGTTGCCCAGCCATCGCGACAAAGGGATGGAAGGGAAGCTGGAAGTGCGCTAGGTGTGGCTACGAGCATAGAGCCCTCCAAGCAGGAATTGCTCCGCGATCTCCTCAAGCAAGTGTCCCGTCTCTTCTATACAACGTTGGCCGTGGTTCCTGCAGATGTGCGCGATCAAGTCAGCCTCGCCTATCTGTTTGCCCGCGCAGCGGACACGATTGCGGACACGGAATTGATCGATCGTCCGCGTCGAATGGATTTGCTCAGCCAACTCAAAGCGCAGTTCGTGAGCGATCAGATTGCCTGGGCTCAGGTGCGAGAGATCCAGCAAGCAGTGGGGCCAATCCAACAGAATTCTGCCGAGCGTATCCTGCTTGAACATCTGGAAGATTGCTTCAAGCTACTTCAGGCTTTTTCGCCGGACGATCGGCACCGCGTACAACGGCTCATGACCACGCTGACGCAGGGTATGGAGATGGACCTCGCCGTCTTCCCCGGCACGTCAGCGGGAGATCTCACGGCGCTGAAGACGCTCGATGATCTGGACCGCTATACCTATTACGTCGCGGGCTGTGTGGGCGAATTCTGGACGGATTTGATGTGTGCGCACCGGAAGACGCTGGCCTCGTGGAAGGTGCGAGAGATGGCTGAAGTTGGTGTGCGGTTTGGAAAGGGTCTCCAACTCACGAACATTGTGAAAGACATCGCGCACGATCTCCAGAAAGGCCGCTGCTATGTGCCGGCGCCCATGCTGGCCGAAGCCGGACTCACCGCACGGGACTTACTGGACCAGCGGAACCGTGCACGTTTTCAGCCAGTCCTGAGTAAACTTGTCCGTATGGCGGTGGAGCATCTCGATCAAGGCTGGCTCTACACCATGTCGATCCCACGACATGAAACCCGGCTGCGATTGTCCTGCATGTGGCCGATTCTCTCCGCTGGCGAATCGCTCAAGCTCGTCATGAATTCGCCGGACCTCCTGAACCCAGCTGTGAAAGTGAAAATCCCCCGCAGCAAGGTCTACCAAATCATGGCGCTCACGACAGGCACCTTTGCTTGCGGCTACGTGGGGACTGCCTACTGGGGACGACTCCGGAAGCAGATCGTGTGACCGTGCAATTGGTTGGTCGGTAGCACTAACCACGCCTAGCGAATCTATATGATGCTTTCTTAGAGCGGAAAATGTTGGTAGTCATTGTTGGTGCTGGTGCATCATATGACCCTGTCCCTTTTCTCTCACTAGCTATCGGTGTGAGTGCAGATGAAGAGTTTCGACCTCTTTTGGCGAAAGATTTGTCCTAACGCTATTTGCTGAGTTGGAGGCCTGTTCACCTGAGTTTTTTGGTTCGCTGAACGAAATAGACCAGACAGACCCGACAGACGAGATAGACCAATTCCGTCTCGCCCATCCCGCTTCTCACGCCGACTTCTTGTCTTAATCCGCACCCTTCCCGAAGGAAGGGTGCGACGCGGAAGTATTGAGACAAGCAATGATTCCTCCAATGCACGCTGGATAGCAAGGCAGCCCATCGTGGAAGGGCTAAGTAAGGAGTAAAGGAGGTGGTAGAGGTCGCCCTTTTGTTTCTTTCGTCCCACCGTGCAGACCCGATCCGCCGATTGTGTGCCTACGCTGCCAGACGCGTACGATTGGCGAAAGCGAGCGGCATGTCCTTGCGATCAGATGGTGCGACTGTCAGCAACGGCCTCGCTGTGTATCCGACCTGCTGTGCCACCCAGAGCGCTGGGATCTGCTCGATGGCGATATTGTAAAGGTTGGCCGAGTCATTATAGAACTCGCGCCGATCTGCAATGGTGCTTTCCAGCGCTGATATGCGCTGCTGAATGGCTAAGAATTCTTGATTGGCTTTTAGATCTGGATACTGTTCGGCCACGGCAAAGAGTTTTCCTAAGGCGCCGACGATCTGATTTTCCGCCTGTG
>JANYEF010000317.1 GCA_025363325.1 Nitrospira sp.
GACCATGACCGGTTGGGTCAGGTCCAGCGTGGAACCCGAGATCGTGCCATTCGAGAGGGTCACGCGATTGCTGAAGCGGACCGTGCCATCTTGCTGGAGATTGAACAGCGAGTCGGTCTGCGTCAGTCCTGCGGTCACGCCGGCGAGCGGCGTCAACGTACTGGATTCCAGGAGCGCGACTTCGAAGGCGTCCTGGGGACTGGCTCCGGCAGAGCCGGTGCCTGTCCCCGTCCGAACCAAGTTCACATCCAGCAGCGTGAAACGGAGATGCGTCGAGCCAGCTGGCAACGTGAAGAGCTGCGATAGCGTGGAAATCACGTTGCTGTCTTCGGAGAGTACGGCCTGGCCGTTGGCGATGTTGACGGCACCCGACCGGTCCCAGCCGTATTGGGCATTGGCTTGATCGGTGATGCCGAAGTTGCCGTTGAAGATACCGGCGTGCGAGGGGGTCTGTGCCGCTTGCACTAATCGTGCAGGGTTAATGGGGGTAAGCGGGGTAGTGGGGGTACCGTCAGATGTCGTCGTATAATGGGCGAGATACGGAGCCCACACGCCTTCGAGTGTTGAGTTGTCCGGATCAGTTGATGCCCCCGCACCAGATAGACCAGATAGACCAGATAGACCAGACAAACCAGACAGACCTACATCGAGTGAAGAGGGCAACCGGCGGATGCCTGGGTCGATGCTGCCGGCCATGAGGCGCGTGCCGTCTACGGCGGAACTGATGTGACCCAAGCCCATCACGTGTCCGAGTTCGTGCATGAGGACAGTCATGAGATCAATGTGGCCTTCTGCGGCGCTGCCGGGGGCAGCTTGCAGTTGCTAGGTTGAGGCTAAGGCTGAGGTTGAGGGAACAAACTCTTCGGATAACAATGGCGTGGGGTCAATAAACCAGCCGTAACCAGCGGCATCGGTGTCCAACGTGATCGTCGTGCCAGTCGTCAGTGCCAGGTAGCCATCAGCCAGATCGGCTATATTAATGGTGGCCCTGTTCAGCAATGCCCGCTGATCTGAGCTGAGAGCTGAGGGCTGAAAGCTGAGAGCTTCAGAATTGTTGACCAAATTCCGATCAGGCGGTAAGGTGAGCGTACCGAAGGAGAGACTATGCTGAAGCGCATTCTGATTCTGTTGGTCCTTACTCTGACCCAATGGGGCTGTGACATTAACTTATGGGGAGAACTTGTATCCCCTGGAGCTCCGGAACTTGGATGAGGTTCGCTCCAGGCTGGAGCAAGAAAAGCGAGAGTTTCTGAAAATCGAAGACCTCCAAGTCGGAGATGGAGCCGTTGCTTCCTGGGGGCATCGGCTGAAGGCTGAGATCGAGGTCTGGTATGTCGACGATAGAACCACCATTTATAAAGGTCCCCTTGTCACCTATGTTGGCTTCAAAGGTTTGATGCCTAGTCACCTTCCCGATCGCTTCATGCTGGAATGGACTGGTCAAGCCGGGATCCAATTGGGGCTCAATGGCATGGCCGTCGGTGGCAAACGACGCATCACGATCAGCCCAGAACTGGTCTGTGGAGGTACTGATAAAGGTTACTACCTGCTCCGACCCGAGCGGCAGTTCGTCAATGAAATTCCCGTTCACAAGAAGGCGTTGGTTGTCGAAGTCACTCTGACTGAATCCTGTGCTCCCGTCCGTTTTCGCTGGCGTGCCGGCAGTAGTTTCACTCTGGTTGATGTTGGCGCCGGCTGTCGAACCAAATCCGAGCCCAAAGCCGGTGGAGCCGACTGGCACATTTACTAGGCCAGTCCATTGGGCCTGTGCTGTCGCCAGCACTTGAGCAAGACTATTAACACCAAGAGCTTGGTTTCTTAGCCCAGTCGCTTGGGTCGATGCTGTCTGCAGTGGCTGAGAAAGTGTCAGGGCAATATTGTCGAGTCGCACCCGATCAGCTCCAGAGCCCAACGGCACAGCAGCAAGACTAAACTCCAGGGTGATCGCCTTACCTCGAAGTTCGACTGGCAAGAGCGTCGATAGCCGTAAGTATCCATTCGTTTCACCGTTTAAAGCTATCGAAAAGGGGAGACGGGGTCAGTTCTTGACTTTGCACTTCGTGAACACCTGGACCTGTGCTGGAGTGAGCTGGCGGTTCTGCAAGTCGTGTTGAATTTTCGAGATACGTGACGGCAAAATGCGAAAGCGAATGGCCACCGTCTGTAACAGAAAGATGAGTTGTTGGGCATGCCGCGTGCCGTGACGTGGTACAGCGCACCGGAAAATTCAAGACGTAACGGTCGAGCCATGAGGCCTGACAGAGACGGAGCAAGGGCAAAGTCAAGAACTGACCCCCTGAGGACGATCGTTGGAGGCAACGACCCAGCCCGACGATGCCATTCAGCAGGTCGATGGGCTCACGATTGCGGTTGATCGGCGGAGTGCGCCACGGATGGAAGGCGTGACTGTCGACTACACTGAGGCCGACGGGTTTCGTTTTCTACACGATGGCCAGGGCCGCAGCCTGCCACTCCTGACGATTCCCACACTCAATTGATGCAGAGATCTAGCAGGCTGCGGAAAAACCATTTCGGCACAGCAGAACTTCGAAGGCCTGCGCGTCTGGGACAAGCCCGGTCTGTCTGGTCCATCTGGTGTCTCTACTTCCTCTGCTTGACCTGGTCTATTTGGTTGGTCTGGTTCAACCAAATAGTCGAGACAGACCAGACAGACTGGACAGACTAAATGAACAAGACAAGCTGGCGAACGTTTTCAGCATCCTGCTGACGGTTAGGTGAGTCGATCCGGTAGGGTGGCCACATGCACCTGGAACTCGCCCCGTGTCACATCGTCGACATAGCGGCGCAGGGCATCCTTCACCACGGGAAATGCGATCATGTCCCAGGGAATTGCAGAGAGTGAGAATAACTGCACGTCGAGGCTTTCCTCACCCACCCCGAAATCGGGTGAACGCATCGGCCCTCGAAACACCAGGTAGGCCTGGCCAATGTGGGGAAGACTCAGGACCGCAAAGAGGGAGATACGCTCTACCTGA
>JANYEF010000337.1 GCA_025363325.1 Nitrospira sp.
CAGATGGCGAATCTCGGTCGCAAACTTTTCAATGCTGGCAGCCAACAGCGCCAATGCCGAGGCATAGGCCGCATGGCGATCGCGCTGCACGATTTGATTGGAGACAGGGTCCGGCGTGAGCCCCAGCTTGGCACAGACATATTCTTCCACTTCAGGCCCTTGATGGGCGAACGTGCCCATCGCACCGGAGAGCTTGCCGACAGCGATCTCCCGCCGAACATGCGTCAGCCGCTCTCGATGCCTGCAGGCTTCTTCGTACCAAATGGCCAGCTTGAAGCCGAACGAGATCGGTTCACCATGGATGCCGTGCGACCGGCCAACCATCACGGTGTACTTGTATTTCAACGCCTGCCGCTTCAAGACAGCGATCAGCGCTTCAAGATCGTCGAGGATGAGGTCGAGCGCCTCGGTCATCTGCACGGCCAAGGAGGTGTCCACAATATCCGACGAGGTCAGCCCCATGTGGAGGAACCGATGCTCCGGCCCGACCGATTCCACGAGTGATTCGAGAAAGGCGATCACATCGTGCTTCGTCACCTTCTCGATCCTGGCGATCCGCTTCACATCGATCGTAGCTTTCTTCCCAATACGAGCCGAGGTGCCGCGTGGAACCTGCCCGGCTCGTTCGAACGCCGCGCAGGCGGCCAGCTCGACTGCAAGCCAGATCTCGTATTTCCGTTTTAATTCCCAGATGGACTTCATCTTGGGACGGGTGTAGCGGTCAATCATGGCGGCCTCGTGAGACGAGAAACGTGAAACGTGAAACGCAAGAGAAGAAACTACTTGCTCTGGCTTTCAACTCCTCACCTTTCACGTTTTACGTTTTACCTTTTACGTCTAACGCTTCGGCCCGTTTCGCGGCCAGCGTCAATTCCTTGTTCAAGACCTGATCCAGAATGCCGTTTACGAACTTCGACGCGTCGTCGTCGCCGAAACTTTTCGCCAATTCGATGGCTTCGTTCACCGTCACCTTGGCCGGCACGTCATCCATCCACAGCAATTCATAGACGCCGGCTCGCAGGATATTGCGGTCCACAATCGGCATGCGGCTGATTTTCCAATTGGTAGCGTATTTCCCGATGAGGGCATCCAGCTCTTTCTTCTTCTCCAACACCCCGGCCACGAGTCGTTCGGCAAAGGCCTTCACCTCATCCGGGGCCTCGTTCTCCTTCCAGAACACATCCAGCCACAGGCCCGGCCTGCCATGGATATCGTACTGAAACAGAATCTGGAGCGCACGCTCCCTGGCTTGATGGCGTGATCCCATGGCTAGGCTAAGCCTTGCGCTTTCGCGGCAACCGCTTCTTGGCTCTCCGGACTTGCGGAACGTCAGCGCTCGGCGGAGTCTCCTCACCCACCCGCAACAGACGCATGACCGTCGCCATTTCAATCGCAGACCTGGCCGCATCTCCACCACGGTTGAACTTGGTCGGCTCAGACCGCTCGATCGCCTGCGCGATCGTATGCGTCGTCAGCACGCCGAAGATCATCGGCACGTCGGTATCCAGGGCTGCCTGCCCAATCCCGCGGCTGGCCTCCGCACTGATGTAATCGAAATGTGGCGTGTCGCCACGAATGACCGCCCCGAGACAAATCACCGCATTGAACTGCTTCGTCCGCGCCATCGTCCGTGCCACCAAGGGGATCTCGAACGCCCCCGGCACCCGCACCACCTCGATGTCGTCGGCCTTGACCCCCTGCTTAGTCAACCCCTCAACGCAGGAACTCAACAGCTTACTCGTGACAAATTTATTGAACTTCGCGACGACAATCCCAAACCGCAATCCCGTCGCATCGTGAGAACCTTTTCGCAGTTTCATCTCTTCGTTTCTTCTCCTCAGGCACGTTCGCACTCGCTAGGGAGCGGCTAGCTTGTCCTTCAACTACGCACGTCGAGCGACCACCGCTTCATCGTGGGGGCTCCGCGAGCAAAGAAGGGCTGGCTAGCCGCTCCCCCTCTCACACCTTTTTCAGAATGTGCCCCATCTTATTCTTCTTCGTCCGCAAGTACTTCACATTCGCCGCACGCGGCTGAATCTCGATCGACACACGCTCGACCACTTTCAATCCGTACCCTTCGATGCCGACGATCTTGCGCGGGTTGTTCGTGATGAGCCTGATCTGATGCAGCCCGAGACTGACGAGAATCTGCGCCCCCACGCCGTAATCGCGCAAGTCCGCCTTAAATCCCAACTGCAAGTTCGCCTCGACGGTATCGCTGCCCTCATCTTGCAACCCATAGGCCCTGATCTTGTTGAGTAGCCCGATGCCGCGCCCTTCTTGATTCAAGTAGAGCAGGACCCCGCGCCCTTCCTTTTGAATCACCTCCATCGCCTTATGGAGTTGGTCTCGACAGTCGCACCGCAACGATCCCAGCGCGTCGGCCGTCAAACAGCCCGAATGCACCCGCACCAGGGTGGGATCTCCTCCCTCCACGCGCCCTTTCACCAACGCAATGTGCGTGATGCCATCGATTTCGTTTTCGAACGCCACCGCCTCGAAATCACCGAACATCGTCGGTAGCCGCGCGCTGGCCATCCGCCTCACAAACGTTTCGCGCTGCATGCGATACTCGATGAGCGACTTGATCGTGACGATCTTCAGCTTGTGCACTTTGGCAAATTTTGTCAGCTCCGGCACGCGCGCCATGGTGCCGTCCTCGTTCATGATTTCGCAGATCACCCCGGCGGGAGTGAGCCCAGCCAACCGCGCCAGATCGACGGAGCCTTCGGTCTGCCCCGCGCGCTTCAACACGCCTCCCTGCTGCGCCTTCAAGGGAAAAATATGGCCGGGGCGCGCCAGGTCGCCGGGCTTAGACTTCGGATCGATCGCCACATGAATGGTCGTAGCCCGATCCGCCGCAGAGATTCCCGTCGTAATGTCTTTCCGCGCATCGATGGACACGGTGAAGGCCGTGCCGAAGGTGGCGGTGTTCTCAACCGCCTGCTGCGGGAGATGGAGTTCTTCGACTCGCTGGGGAGTCAGGGCAAGACAGATCAAGCCACGGGCATGTTTGGCCATGAAGTTGATGGCCTGGGGCGTCACGTGTTGGGCGGCAATGACAAGATCGCCTTCATTCTCGCGATCTTCGTCGTCGACGAGGATGATGAATCTCCCCTTCTTGATGTCTCGAGTGGCGTCTTCGATGCTGTGAAAGGGAGAAGCCATAACTTTAATGTTGAATGTTCAATGGACGATCAATTTATCATTTAACATCACTGCTGTCCAAGATAGCCGAGACCGGGTGGAAGCCCACTTGATTTGATGTGGCTTTCGGACAGGCAATGATGGATTTTCAAGATTGTGCCTCCTTGTGCTGTCCAAGATCAAGCGAAAGCCAAGGTGGCCTGTTGGACAAGAGTGATAGAGACTATACGCCGGTTGCAAGCTCCAGGTCGTACGTCCTGGAAGCCGCGTGGTTCTCATGGTACTTCCGAGCAACGCCTGTTTCCAGGAGCACTCATAAAGCGGGTGTGTCAGCCGGATCTCCGACAAATGGACACCGATACATTCCGTCTATTGTTTTGACCTCTTTCAGCCTGCTATCCTTTCCCTGATTTGTAATAGTCGAGTGCCCTAGCAGGCTGCGGAAAAACTCGTGTTGAATGCTTCGATACGCTCAGCACGAACGGAAAATCCCTGTATTGTTAATGGCCCTTCCGTTCGCCCTGAGGCCCGCGAAGGGGGAACGGAAGGGTTTTTCCGCAGCCTGCTAGCTATGTTTTCATGTGAGCTGAGAACTGGCATGCGGACCCCGCGCAAGACTCAACAGCGCATTGTCCCTTCCAGTCAGTTCCCGACTCTCCTCCTCTGTGCGACCCTGGATGACTTGCTGATGGAGAACCCGCCCCCGATTCTGCTGCATCCTCGCTACGACAGATCCTTCGGGAGTATCCATAGATAGGTCTCAACGCGACAATCGTAGGGAGCAGGACTGGACTTCCGAGAACCAGAGGATAAGAGAGTTGGCTCTTCAGACACGCGTCACGTTTGCCAGACCGTGGTGGTCGGGAACCTTCCTTCCTCTGGCGTTTCTCCTGTCTTTTGCGATCGCAGTCGGGGTGGGACTCTATTCGTTGGCTTCTTTGAGAGCTGTGCTGGTCCAGGAGAGGGGCGCAGACCTCGCCAGAACGGCTGCCAGGGCCGCGGACACGCTTGATCGTGTCTTGTTTGAGCGGTTCGGTGATATCCAGATATTTGCGAATGACAGAATCCTTTTCGAGGGCAACGCGGACGAGAAGACACAGAGGTTACTGCAATACAAGAAGCTGTACTGGTACTACTCCTGGATAGGAGTTACCGATGCGACCGGTCGAATCGTCGCGGCGACCAACTTGTTTGCCGGGCCAGATACAGGTGGGACGAGAGAGGGTGGTCTGAGTCTCAATCGGCGAGACTGGTTTGAGATCGTGCGCCAGACAGGGCAGGTGCATCTGTCGGAGGCTCAGCTTTCACCAGAGTCAGAGGGGATTATGGCGGTGGGGCTCTCGGCTCCGATCTATGGGCCACAAGGGGACTTTCGCGGAGTGGTGACGAGCTGGGTCCCGATTGAGAAGCTACGGACCATTCTTGAGCAGGAAGGGAAACTCCAACATGGAGAAGAAGCCCAGAACTGGTTGGTGCTGGACCGTCAAGGAGCGGTCATCATCGAGAAGAACCAAGTGAAGGGAATGGACAGCAGCCTGTCAGAGATGGAGCTGCTTGACGCAAGAAGAGCAGCCGATGATCTTGACAAGTCCAGTTTTGTGGAGGAACTGAGCCAGCGCCGGCAGATTCCTGTGGTGACCGGCTATGCAAGGACACGAGGCTACAGAAACTTTTCAGGATTCGACTGGACCGTGTTGGTTCGCTTGGACCGTGAGCGTGCCTATGCTCCGATCAACCAGCTTATCTGGACTGTCGGTGGAGTTGGGCTCCTGCTCGTCACGCCGCTGGCCGGCTTCGGCATGTGGGCGTCGTGGAATCTGGTTCGCGAGCAGCGCGGCCTGGTCCGCGCGCAGCAGTCCTTAGAGGAGTCCATAGCCGAACTGGCCCGCTCCAATGCCGATCTGCAGCAGTTTGCCTATGTCGCCTCACACGACTTACAGGAGCCGCTGCGGATGGTCGCCAGTTACACGCAGCTCTTGGCGAGGCGCTACAAGGGCAAGCTGGATTCCGATGCCGACGAGTTCATCGGGTACGCCGTGGGTGGGGCCATCCGCATGCAAAGGCTGATCAATGACCTCTTGACGTTCTCACGTGTGACCGCGCAGGATAAAGTGTTTGAACGGGTGGACTGCAATGGGCTTCTGGAGGAGGCACTGAGCAATTTACGGATCGCGGTCGAGGAGAACGGGGCGATCGTGACCCACGATTCTCTTCCCACCGTGATGGCCGACGGGGGGCAATTGGTGCAGCTCTTTCAGAACCTGATCGGCAATGCCATCAAGTTTCGCGGCAAGGAGCCCCCCCAAGTTTACGTGTCGGCTGAGCGGCGAACCGGCGAATGGCTCTTCTCGGTTCGCGACAATGGCATCGGGGTGGACCCCCAGTATGCCGAGCGTATCTTTGTCATTTTTCAGCGCCTGCACAACAGAGAAGAATATCCCGGCACCGGCATCGGCCTGGCGCTGTGCAAGAAGATTGTTGAACGCCATGGCGGACGAATCTGGGTGGCATCACAGACAGGTCAGGGGGCAACCTTTCATTTCACACTGCCGATAGTCGGCCAGAGCCGACATGACTCGTGATACGTGACACGATCTGCAGGGAGCATGTGTCACGTATGACGTTCACACAAGGAGACATGACCGCATGCAGACGTCCAAGAATGTTAGGCCAGTGCAGATTCTCTTAGTGGAAGACAATCCCGGTGATGTCGGTCTGACGATTGAGGCCCTCAAAGAGGCCAAGGTACTCAACAAGCTCACGGTCGTCAAAGACGGCATAGAAGCCTTGTCGTTGCTGCGTCGGCAAGGGCAGCACACACACGCTGTGCGCCCGGATCTCATCCTGCTCGACCTCAACCTTCCCAAGAAAGATGGTCGAGAGGTA
>JANYEF010000350.1 GCA_025363325.1 Nitrospira sp.
CACCCTAAACCGGACAGATCACGTGCTACAAAAAACGGACAGATGATGTGCTCTCTACAGAAAGGAAAATCGGCGGTTGACACCAGGGCCTATTTTCGCTACCGTTTGCTCTACTTCAAATGGGCAAGCGCCACACTAACCACTAACTTTCAAAGGGGGTGACATATTATGAAGCGCATTCTGATGACAATCATGGCAGTGGCGGTGGCAGTGACCTTCAGCGCTCCTGCCTTCGCCGGTGAAGAGAAGACAGAAAAGAAGGACGAGAAGAAGGGTGGGCACGTCCTCGTGTACGGAGACGAGAAGAAAGACGAGAAGAAGAAGGACGAGAAGAAGGGCGGATACGTCGGCACATTCGGCGATGAAAAGAAGGACGAGAAAAAGAAGGACGAGAAGGGCAAGTAATCGCGACGGACGTTATTCCTCTAACCAGACAAGCCTAACTTGACGACTCTGAAGAGGCCTACGATCTTACGACCATAGGCCTCTTCAATAATCCGCTCATTGACCCCTCTCTGGCCCCGATGCTACCGTGGAGCCATGCAGACTCCACCTGGCGCCACAAGATCTAATCGCCTCATCCACGAAACCAGCCCCTATCTCCTCCAGCATGCCTCGAACCCGGTCAACTGGTACCCCTGGGGACCAGAGGCCTTGGCGGCATCGAAAACGCAAAACCGTCCCATCCTACTCTCGGTCGGGTATTCCGCCTGTCACTGGTGTCACGTGATGGAGAGGGAGTCGTTCGAAAACGAGGCCATTGCGTCACTCATGAATCAACATTTTGTCTGCATCAAAGTCGACCGGGAAGAACGTCCCGATCTCGACGAGATCTATATGCAGGCCACGGTGACTCTGAATCATGGTCAGGGTGGATGGCCGATGACGGTCTTCCTGACACCGGATCAGGAACCGTTCTTTGCCGGTACGTATTTTCCTCCTGATGATCGATGGGGTCGTCCAGGATTCCCCAGTCTGCTCAAGAAAATCGCGGACGCGTGGGAGCAGGATTCCGCCGGTCTCACGAGTCAAGCGCATCAATTGACCGACCGGTTGAAGAACGAACTCAAAGCGTTGTCCCCCGTCTCAGTCAGTGTCTCCGTGCTTGATGAGGCTGTAACGCAGTTCCGTAAGGATTTCGACGAGCGCCACGGCGGATTCGGTAGTGCGCCAAAGTTTCCCCCGTCCGCAGGGCTTTCGTTGCTCCTCCGTTGTTACCGTCGAACAGGAGAAAGTCGAACCTTACAGATGGTCACACGCACACTCGATGCGATGGCGGCTGGGGGGATCTACGACCATATCGGTGGCGGGTTCGCACGGTACTCCACCGACGAGCGCTGGTTGGTCCCCCATTTCGAGAAGATGCTCTACGACAATGCTCTCCTGGCAAGGACCTACCTGGAAGCCTATCAAGTCACGAAACAAACCTCCTATCGCCAGGTCACGACGGAAGTGCTCGATTATATTCTCCGGGAGATGACCGACCTCGCCGGAGGATTCTATTCCGCAACGGATGCGGATTCGGAAGGGGTCGAAGGAAAGTTTTTCGTCTGGACGTCGGCAGAGATCCAAGCCGTCCTCCAGAACGCAGAAGATACCCGCCGATTCTGTGCCTGCTACGATGTTACCGATCAGGGGAATTGGGAACATCGGAACATCCCGAATCGACTGCGTCCCATCGAGGCCGTGCTCAAGGAGTTAAACCTCACCATCGATGAACTGTACGAGACGATCCAGCGCGTGCGTCCCCTCCTCTATCGCGCCCGCCAAGAGCGAGTCCCGCCAGGACTCGACGACAAGATCATTACGGCATGGAACGGCATGATGATCTCGACGATGGCCGAGGCAGGCCGTGTGTTAGGGATCAGACGCTACATCGACGGGGCCATGCGAGCGGCAGACTTTCTCTTGCTGGTGCATCGGACTTCCGAGGGGACACTACTCCGCACGTCGCGGCAAGGCCGCGCCCATCTTGATGGGGTCCTGGAGGACTATGCCTATCTGGCAGAAGGATTGATCGACCTCTATGAAGCCAGTGGGCAGGAACGATATCTCACTGCCGCGCTTCAATGTGGAGAGCGGATGGTGGGTTCGTTTATGGATGAGGACCAGGGGGGCTTCTACACGACCGCGAAGACACATGAAAAACTGATCATCCGAGCGCGGGAGGGGGCGGATGGTGCGACGCCCAGTGGAAACGCCGTAGCGGTCTCAGTCCTCGCCAGACTCTCATTCCACTATGATCGACAGGACCTGCGCGAAGCGGCGCTTGGCGGGATTCGCGCCTATGGCCGCCAGATGGCCCGGTATCCGAGAGCGTTTGCCAAAAGTCTTGCAGCGGTGGATCTGTTAGCGGAAGGGCCGATTGAATTGGCGTTTGTCGGAGCGCCTAACGATCCTGAGTTGGAGGCACTGCAGCTCGCCGTGCGCGAGGTGTTCCTGCCGCATCGCGTGATTGCCTCCAGCGATGGAACGGGCACGCCGTCCAGTCATCCCCTGCTGGCCGGCAAGGGGCTGGTGGAGGGAAAGGCGGCACTGTATATTTGTCGAAACTTTTCCTGTCAGCGTCCCCTCACCGATTCGCGGGAGGTCGCCGAGGCGCTGCTGTCGGCGTCCCGACGAACAGATCAGACGACCCAACAGACACTCTTGCAAGGAGCGGCGCTCCCCGGGTCGGCCAGTCCCGAGGGGACGGCCAGGTATGCCGCCCGCATCGTGAGTCAGTCACGTCATGACGTCCGCATGGAACATGGGTATGGTCGGTTCGGCAACAGGGGATTGACGACGTCCCGACTGGGATTCGGTACCTATCGGGTGGATACGACGGAGCCAGAGCATCGAGAAGCGCTCAAGAAGGCCCTGCGAGAAGGCGTGAACCTGATCGACACGTCGACGAATTACATGGACGGCGATAGTGAGCGCCTGGTCGGCTCTGTCTTACATGAGTTGATCAAGAGCGGTGAGCTGACTCGCAATGAAGTGATCGTCGTCTCGAAGATCGGATATGTACAAGGGCAGAACCTGAAACAGGCGGAGACACGAGAGCAGGCCGGACGCCCCTATCCTGACATGGTCAAATATGGTGAGGGCATCTGGCATTGTATCCACCCGGAGTATCTGGCCGATCAGCTCACCCTATCACTGGATCGGCTTGGGCTGGCTACGCTCGATGTCTGTTTGCTGCACAATCCGGAATACTTTCTGTCCGAGGCTGCGCATCATGAAAGGGGAGATCTCGCGGAGACGCGGGATACTTTTTATCGCCGGCTTGAACAGGCCTTCACGTTTTTTGAATCGCAAATAGCTGCGGGACGGATTCGCTATTACGGCGTGTCGTCGAATACGGTCACGGCAGATCCATCGAGTGCCGAAGCGACGTCGCTCTCTCGGATGTGCGACGCGGCGCGAACGGCCGCTGCGTTGCAGGCCATGGACCGTCACCACTTCGCAGCACTGCAATGCCCCATGAATCTCTATGAGGCAGGCGCCCTGGTGACGCCCAATACCGGGAGGGATCAGCAGGAGCCGGTGTTGGAGGTAGCGCAACGAGAAGGGATCGCGGTGTTTGTCAATCGTCCGCTCAATGCCATGCCGACGAAAAAAATCGGCGTGCTTCGATTGGCGGATTTTCCGCTCGAAGGCGATCCGGTGGACTTCGATCGACAATGCCGTACAGTCGCGGCGCTTGAAGAAGAGTATCGCAAGGCCATTGCCCCGGCCCTTCAGCAGAGTGGTCAAGAGATGGCCCCTGACGATTACTTCACCTGGGCTGTTGAGCTGACGCGCGTGCGGCCTCAGATCCAGGGCCTGGAACATTGGGAGCAGATCGAGCATCAAATGATCGCGCCGCATGTGAATCAAGTCATCCAGGCAATTTCACGACATCTCACCGGAACGGCCGCTGAACAGTGGGAGGCCTGGCGCGATCGCTATGTGCCGCAGTTGCTCACCCTGTTGCGCGGGCTCCGCAGAGAAGCCACCGAACGCAGTCGTGCGAAAAACGCTTCGGTGTCGGCGGCCCTCGATCCCCTGTTGCCCGAAGCAAGACGCAGAGAATCGCTATCACGAAAGGCCTTGTGGGTCCTGGCGAGCACGTCGGGCGTGACCTGTGTCTTAAATGGAATGCGTTCTCGGGCCTATGTCGACGATTCTCTTGCCGTCATGGGATGGGAGCCGCTGACGGGAGTCAAGCAGGTATTCGATGGTGTGGCACAGCGGGTGTCGTCTCTATCGTGAACGCCCGGGTATGAAAAGATCTAGCAGTCTGCTGAAAAACCCCTCGCAAAGCGGTGCGTAATATGATTCTCTGTTTTCAGGAAGAACGGAGGGTCACTCATGCGCGGAACATTTGAAG
>JANYEF010000360.1 GCA_025363325.1 Nitrospira sp.
CTGTACTGAAACGGTCGACCGATCTCTGTAGCTCGTGCCATGCGGCTGACCCGGAGTCCGCCCTCAGTCTTGCAGAGATACCCAAAGTACGTCAGACCGGGCAGCATGTCCCAAGTGGGCAAGAGGCCGATGATTACCAAAGCGACAATCACCATTCGCCTTTTTGCGGGTTCGGATATGGCCAGCACAGCCTGCCCTAGCCTCCAGTACAATATGAAGGCAACGGCAACAAACCCGATCAGCCAAACTCCTCCAAGAGAGCAGCCAGGGTCAGGCATGACTATTGACTTATGCGAGCGAAGGCTTAGCCAATGAGTCTCACCTTTCCTGTCGACGCGAAACTTAAAGACGGTTCGCCGGTTCAGTTGGTACTGGCCGACAACCAGGATATTGAGCCGCTGCGGAGCCTCTACAAGATCATAGTCGAAGAGGGGACGTCGTACCCGCATGACCGGTTCCCGGATCAGGATGCCTTCATGGACTATTGGTTTCGCGGCAAGAACACGGTGGCGGCCTATGTGCCGGATCGTGCTCATGCGACTGGCATGGTCGGGGCGTTCTACCTCAAGCCGAACTGGCCTGGGAGGGCAAGGCAAGTGGCGAACGCTGGCTTCATCGTCGCGCCAGACTGGCGCAACAAAGGCCTGGGGTGGCTGTTGGGCGCCACGATGCTGGCCTACGCTAAGCAACTCGGCTACCGTAGCGTGATCTTCAATCTTGTGTTTTCTGAAAATGTGGTCGCGCGCCGCCTCTGGGAAAAACTTGGCTTCAAAGAACTGGGCGTGATCCCCGGCGCGGTGCGAAAGAACGATGGGACGTATCAGGATTCGATCATTATGTTTCGATCGTTGCTTGAAAGCTAGGATCCTGTCAGGAAGAAGAAAAAGGAGGCAGGCCTCTTAAGTTTCCATACGCGCAGGCGATTGCAGTAGACTTGCATGCAAAAGGGAACAGGCTCCTAGAGCCAGTATCCCCTTAAGGCCCGTCCTCCCTATGCCATTCACACCGTTTCAGAAAAAACAAAGGGGTCGGACCCCTTAAATTTACGCTGTTCAGTATTCATCATCCACCGTTCAGCGCTTCCATGTTGGCGGACTTTTTCAGCATCCGTCGAGGAACAAGGTTGTCTTGACCTAGGGCGTATGACGATATTATGATCGATCATGAATTGGTAGGGAGGTTCATCATGGCCATGACGACGATTTCACCGAAATTCCAAATTGTGATTCCCAAAGAAGTGCGAGAAAAGCTTCATCTTGCCCCGAGCCAGCGGTTGCAGATTGTGGAGAAGGGCGGAGTCATCACCCTGGTGCCGGAAGTCCCTCTGAAATCGCTCAAGGGTGCGCTCAAGGGCATGTCCAAGACGGATCTTCGGGAGAAGAAGGACCGATTGTGAAGGTCTTGCTGGATTCCAGCGGATGGATTGAGTTCTTCACGGGCGGACCACTCGCCGAAAATTATGCGCACTATCTCACCTCTCGGTATCAGCTTATCACGCCGACCATCGTGTTGTATGAGGTCTATAAGAAGATCAAACGGGAACGAGGGGAGGAGACGGCGTTATTGTTCGCGGGCCGGCTCAATGCCACCCAGGTGGTTCAATTGACAGAATCGATTGCCCTCCTCGCTGCCGATATGAGCTTGAAGCATGGTTTAGCGATGGCCGACGCGATTGTGTATGCAACCGCCCGGGACCAAGAAGCTGAGGTGGTCACAGGAGACGCGGACCTGAAGGATTTGCCGGGAGTGGTGTACGTCAAGTAGGTGTCCGAGGCAGCCGCTGTTCTATCGTCAACAGGACATGGAAAATGGTCTGGAGTCTTTTCTTGACTCGTAGGATGCACGAAAAGTTTGTCCAGCGAGGCCGCAGGCGAATCGAAACCGGAGGCGTACCCTCAGGGGTACGTTGAGGATTTTGATGAACCGAGAACGAAGCATGGGAAAAGGCGCGTTTCGGCGCGCCGGGGTCGGGCGGGTGAGAAGAGCGACTTTTTCAGCATCTTGCTAGAGGAAGAACGTTATGGCGAGTGAAGGAGCCGATGAAGCCACGCGCCGTGCTTGGCGCGAGCTGGGGTTTTTCTGCGGTCGAGACAGTGCCGCGAAAGAGTGGCGCATTGTCGGGTCGGTGAAGGGCTTGAGGAAGTTCGCAGCCGAGATACGCTCATACGCGTCCAATCCGGCGCATGATCGGCTGTCGGAATACACCCAGTTCGGACCGGCCATGAATCTCGAAATTGGTACCTCGCATCAAACGGAAATCACTGAGCAGTGGATTGGCGGTCCATTGGTGGATCTTCTTCGCCTTGCGACGTTGATTGAGCAGAGCGCACAACACAATGTAGTCGGGAAGCGCATTGCCTTGCGCGCGAATTTCTCACCCATGGCTCCCTATGAACTCATCCTGGACGTCCGCGATGACGCGTTCGATCCTGCGTCCGCTGATCCAACTTCCTGCTAACGTGAACTGAGTGGTGGCCACGGCTATCGCGCTTGACAAGTGATACCTCAGAAGGTAACACTTATTCATGGGTAAGGTTCGTCGGGGTGGCTATATCTTCGTCACCTGGAAAGGCGACCACTCTCCCAGACATGTGCACGTATATCGTGACGGTGCGTTCATCGTGAAATGGGATTTGGATAACAGGAAGCCGATGGTGGGGAAGGCCACGCGACGAGTTCGCTTGTTGCTTGAGCAACTGGAATCTGAGGGAGCGCTATGAAGATTCAGTCAGTCGCCCACAACAATCGCAAGAGGGCGTTTCAGGTGAAGGCGTCTAAGAAGCTGTTCCAGCTTCCCTACTCGAAGGTCGATCCTCAACCCAGCGCCGCCGATCCGATCACCCGGGTTTTCGTCGATACAGAGCTGGGGAGCGAAGGGTTTACCTATGTGCTGGAGTCGGGCAAGGAAGGAACGGTCCACAGCGAGCAAGTATTGGAATACAACCAGGACCCGCATTACTTGCGGGATGCGCTGCTCTATAAGCTGACGATCGAAGCGCAGAAGCGAGTCGAGGCGAGTGCCTTGTCGAAGCGCGAGATCATTCGGCGACTGGGAACCTCCGCCACGCAGTTTTATCGTCTGCTCGATCAGACCAACTATCGAAAGTCGGTCGATCAACTCTTGTCTCTACTGCACGTTTTAGA
>JANYEF010000388.1 GCA_025363325.1 Nitrospira sp.
ACGTCGGTAAGGGGGATCTGACCAAGCGCGGTGAGGTGACGGCCGACATGTTCGGTAACCTCGCGGACGGGTTCAACCTCATGATTGGCCGATTCGGACAGTTGCTCAGACAGGTTCGAGATTCAGCGGAGCGCGTGAACATTTCGGCAGGGACTCTCCGCGACAGCGCAGGACAAATGGCCGGCACTGCAAAACATCAGGCGGATGAATCCGCAAAAACGTTGAGCGCGGTCGATCAGTTGACCTCTTCCATGCGCCAAGTCTCGGCAACCGCTGGTGCCTCGTCGGAATCTGCGAAGCAAGTGTTGCAGGCAACGGAACAAGGACGCGTGGCCGTGCAAGAAACCGTGCAGGACATGCAGAACATTCGTTCAGCCGTGCAACGTATGTCGAAGCAAGTGAAGGGGCTGGGTGATCGGTCGTTAGAAATTTCGCACATTGTGTCGACGATTCGAGACATCGCTAATCAGACCAACCTGCTCGCGCTGAACGCGGCCATCGAAGCGGCTGGTGCAGGCGAAGCCGGAGCCCGATTTGCCGTCGTCGCCGACCAGGTCAGAAAACTCGCCGAAAGCTCGACGCAAGCCACCAGGGAAATTACCGACCTCGTGAAAGTGATTCAGACTGAAACGCAGGACGCGGTCGTCGCCATGGAGCAGGAAACTCAGGCGGTGGAAGCCGGATCGGCCTCCGCGCTGCGCACCGGTGAAGTGTTCAACGAAATTTCAGGCATTGCCCAGCGTTCGTCGGATCTGGCACAGACCATTGCCAGCGCTGCGGCGAACCAGACCGCCTCGACGGACCAGGTGGGTCGCTCGATTAAGGATTTCGCCGGCGGTGCCAAGGCGACGCAAAAAGCGACGGACTCGGCGCGCGTGACCGTCGAAGACATGGCAGAACTGGCCGAAGGGCTAACGTCCTCCGTCGCCCAGTTCAAATTGGCCTAGGTCGGCGTATTCGTCAATGCTGTTGAGAGGCGTTCGAGACCGAAGTTCGCCGGAGTTTCTCGCAAGTAAGACCGACGTAGGCGTACTTGTAGCCCGCCGAGGAGGCCGAACGGAAACAGCCCGCCGGGCGAGTGGATTGGCACGCAGCCCAAGGGCTCTGGCCGGCGGGTCGGACGACGTAGCAGGTATTCATGACTAGTCCCGGTAGAACATTTCAACGAACGTATTGACGACCTCGTCCTGAGGCAGGGTATGAAAGGATGCAATGATGCGATCGCCTAACATCAGTATGAAGAAGTTTCTGCCGGTCCTTCTCTACCTTGCCCTGTCGGCAGGGGGGGCGGCCCTGTACGCGCAAGATGCCTGGGCGCAGGCCCCAGCGGCGACGGAGACGGTGGCTCCAGATGCGGTTGTGGCTCCCGCACCGCCGAAGATCGATACTGGCGATACGGCCTGGGTGTTGGTCTCGACGGCCTTGGTGTTGCTGATGACCGCACCGGGTGTTGCGCTCTTCTATGGAGGGATGACGCGTTCCAAGAATGCGTTAGGCACGATTATGCAGAGCTTCATGATCCTCTGTCTGATCAGTCTCCAGTGGGTGCTGTGGGGTTACTCCCTCGCCTTCGGGCCTGACATAGGCGGTATCATCGGTTCGCTTGAATGGTTCGCGCTTAACGGGGTTGGATCCGAGCCCTATCCCGCTTATGCGGCCACCATCCCGCACCAGGCATTCATGCTCTTCCAGATGATGTTTGCGGTAATCACACCGGCATTGATCACCGGGGCATTTGCCGAACGGATCAAATTCAGTGCGTTTATCCTGTTCACGCTGCTGTGGGCGACCTTCATCTACGATCCGCTCTGTCACTGGGTGTGGGGAGTCGGGGGATGGGTCAGAAACCTCGGGGCCTTGGACTTCGCCGGCGGGACGGTCGTCCATATCAGTTCCGGCATCGCGGGGTTGGCTGCCGCTATCATGGTAAGGAAGCGCTTAGGACATGGTAAGGAGGCCATGCATCCTCACAACTTGCCCATGACCCTTACGGGCGCGGCCTTGCTCTGGTTTGGATGGTTTGGGTTCAACGCTGGCAGCGCGTTAGGCGCCGGGGCACTGGCGGCCAGCACCTTTCTCACCACCAATACGGCGACGGCTGCCTCGGCGTTGGCTTGGATGGTCTTGGAGTGGTGGTATCGAGGCAAACCGTCGGCTCTGGGCGCAGCAACAGGGGCGGTGGCGGGATTAGTGGCCATCACGCCTGCGTCGGGGTTTGTCGGCCCGATCTCGTCGATTTGGATCGGGATGGGAGCGGGTGGTTTGTGTTATTTGGCGGTCATGTTGAAGCCCTTGTTCGGCTATGATGACGCCCTCGACGCGGTGGGCGTTCACGGAGTCGGAGGCATGTGGGGTGCGCTGGCGACCGGTCTTTTTGCGTCGAAGGCGATTAATTCGGCAGGGGCAGACGGACTGTTCTTTGGTAATCCAGCACAATTGGGCATCCAAGCGATGGCTGTGCTGGTTACCATCGTTTTCGTCTTTGTCGGGACCTTAATCATTCTGGCTGTGGTCGGTGCAATAACGGGCCTGCGTGTGAGTGAGGAAGACGAGCAAACAGGCTTGGATCTCAGTCAACATGATGAAAAGGCCTACTCGCAGGGGTAACCGAAGAGAAAGAGAGAACGCTGATTGACCCGGATCGAGGCTGTAATCACACGCGTAAGACCCAAGGGGCGCTCAGTGTTCTCAAGATCGATACAGGGGACCGCGGGTAGGTCCTCACCTCCAGCGCGTAGGCCCTGGCTATGACGATGCTGGGGGTGCTCGCTTCTACGGCGGACTGCTCTGGGGCAAGAATATCCTGGGTACGATCATGCAATCGTCGTTATGTTGTGCCAAGTCAGGCTTATCTGGATTCTTGTCG
>JANYEF010000393.1 GCA_025363325.1 Nitrospira sp.
AGCAGGCCTCCTCGCTGGAGGAGACTTCCAGCGCGATGGAGGAGATGACCTCCACGGTGAAGCAGAACGCCGACAATGCCAAGCAGGCGAACCAGTTGGCCATCTCGGCCCGCGACGTAGCCCAGAAGGGCGGGGCGGTCACGACCAAAGCGATCGACGCGATGGGGGAAATCAACAAGAGCAGCAAGAAGATCGCCGACATCATCACGGTGATCGACGAGATTGCCTTCCAGACGAACCTCTTGGCCTTGAATGCCGCAGTGGAAGCGGCTAGAGCGGGGGAACATGGGCGCGGCTTCGCCGTGGTCGCCGCGGAAGTGCGGAATTTGGCGCAGCGATCGGCCACCGCGGCCAAGGAGATTAAGGGGTTAATCGACGAGTCGGTCCAGCGGGTGACGGACGGGAGCGATCTGGTCAATCAGTCCGGCAAGACGCTGGAGGAGATCGTCAGCTCCGTCAAGCGAGTGACGGACATCATTGCCGAGATTACCGCGGCGTCGCAGGAACAGGCCAGCGGGATCGATCAGGTGAACAAGGCCATCATGCAGATGGACGAGACGACGCAGCAGAATGCGGCTCTGGTGGAAGAGGCGACCAGCGCCAGCCAGTCGATGAAGGAGCAGGCCCGGGAACTCATGAGCCAGGTCGCAACTTTTAAAATGACGGGGAACGGGCAGGAAAGCCATGCGCGGTCCAGCGCGGCCCCGGCTCTTCATAAGCCCAGTCTCACCTCGGTGGGGCCGGTGAAGAAACCGCTGCTCAAGAAACCGGCGGTGCCTCACACGACCGCGGCGGAACCGGTCGGTGTCGCCGTCGGCAATGGCAAGGACCGCCGCCAGCTGGACAGCGAGTTCGAAGAGTTCTAGGGGTGGGTGTTAGGTTTCGAGTTTCATGTCTCTAGTTTCGAGTTTCAAGCTGTTGACTCACTAGAAACTCCAAGCTGCACGTAGCGAAGGGAGAGATGTGATGGCCAAAACACGAGAGGTTGCACCGCATTCACAGACATCAAGACCGAGGGCCTCTTCATCTGAGCAGCAGCAACAGATCGCATGGCGGGCGTATGATCTCTATGTCGCCAGGGGCTACCAGCAGGGACACGACCTTGAGGACTGGCTCGATGCCGAACGGGCATTCGCCGCAGCCGTCTGACGATGGTCGAGCTGAGGCGAGTCGCACTGCTCCTGGGCAATTGATGTTGTGTGAATAGGCCGTGACCAATTAATCCGAGGTATATGTATGAGCAGGGATACCATCAAAGAGATCATCGGTAACATAGAAAAGCGGATCGAAGACCATCGATTCGTGAATCAAAGAATTACAAGCCAAATCAATATTCTTGCGCTCAACGCCACTATAGAAGCGGCGAGAGCCGGCGATGCCGGCAGGGGATTTGCTGTGGTTGCCACCGAGGTGAAAAGCCTTGCCATGCAAGCCGCCACCGCCTCGAAAGAGCTGGGCGCGATACGGTCGGAAACGAGCGAATTGCAGGACCGGTTCGCCGAAAAAGAGTGTAACCGTCTCTCGGAAATGTCGCAGACCCTGGTGCAGTTTATTGTGCGAAATTTGTATGAACGCACTGCTGACGTTCGTTGGTGGGCGACGGATGATGCGCTATCCCACTGTTTGGAAGCGAAGGATCGAGCTTCTATCGATCATGCGGTCGAACGGCTTGGTCTGATCAATCGTTTTTATTCTGTGTATCTGAATCTTGTATTGGTGGGGGTTGATGGAGAAATCATTGCCTGCTCACAGCCGGCTAAATTCCCCAGGGCAACCGGCGCCGATATTTCCAGAGTACCTTGGTTCAAAAAGGCCATGGCGACTACGAATGGCGATCAGTACGTGGTGGATGATATTTCCCACGATTCGCTCCATGGCGATAAATTGGTGGCGGTGTACGCTGCCACCGTTCGTAAGGATGGGAAAAAGGATGGAAAGATAGTCGGTGTTCTGGGCGTCATGTTTGATTGGGAAGATCAAGCCAAAACCATCGTTCAGACAGAGCCTTCATTATCTGAAGACGAATGGAAACGCAGCCGCGTGATCTTGCTGGATCAGAAAATGCGCATTATTGCAGCATCCGATAATAATGGAATCCTCTTGCCGTTCATGCTGGAACATAAAGGACAACAAAAAGGCCATTATTCCAATGCCAACCATGAGATGGTTGCGTTTGCAAAGACTCTTGGTTACCAGGAATATGACGGCCTTGGATGGTATGCGGTTATCGTGCAGACGCTTAGATGAAGTTCCACGCAAGGGACGGGACAAGGGGGTAACGGGGCAAAGGAGTAAGAACCTACACCGTCTATCCCATTACCCCCGTATCCGGCTACCCCGGCTATCCCGTTACCCCGACTACCCCCGCATCCGGCTCAAGCTTCGAAGGGCCAAGACCGACAATATGCCGAGGATAGTCCGTGCAACTCGGTAAGCCACGAGCCTGTAGGAGAGGCGATGCCATCTATTCTCATTATTGACGACGACGACAGTCTCCGCGACGCCCTGCGCCGGACCCTGCACAAGGAAGGTTACACAATCATGGAAGCGAGTGAGGGTGGGCGAGGGCTGAAACAGCTTGAGAGTTCGCTGGTTGACCTGATCTTGCTTGACATGTTCATGCCGGATAAGGACGGCCTAGAAACCATCGGGGAACTCCGCCGCACGCATCCCGGAATTCGAATCATTGCGATGTCAGGCGGGGGATTCAAAGGTACGGTCGATGTTCTGCACGTTGCGAAAAAGCTGGGTGTTCGGCGAACGCTGGCCAAGCCCTTTACGCGGGAGCAACTGCTTGAGGCCGTGCGCGAGGAGTTGTTACCACACTAAGCCAATGGTCAGCAGGATGCTGGCAGGGATAGGCATTCAGTGCCTTTGCACGAGATATCACAGCGCGCAAGCGGGCGAGTCGAGGCAGATGAGGTTGTTGATGGTCCTCAATGTCTAGCCTGAACGAAACGTACATGTTTCGCACCGACACGTTGCGCTATACCTACGTCAATCGGAGCGCGCTCGACAATCTCGGCTATACACTCGAAGCCATGCAAGCCCTCACCCCCATCGAAATTAATCCGGAGGCGACGGAGGCCTCCTTCAGGGAATTAGCCAATCCACTCCTGACCGGTGAACAAGCAGAACTCAATTTTAAGGTTGTTCACCAGCGCAAGAATGGCAGTACCTATTCGGGAGAGGTTCATTTGCAAGTTGTCGGGCAGGGTGAGGAACGGACCTTCCTCGCCTTTATGCATGACGTCACAACGCGCACGCAGCAGGAGCATCGTCAGACCACGCAATACGCCATCACTCGACTGCTGCTGGAGTCGAAGACGCTGGAGGAAGCCGCTCCATACATCATGGGAATGATCACCCAGACCTTGGGTTGGAATGTGGGCGTCATGTGGAGGTTGGACGAGGAGATGCAGGTATTGCGCTGTACCGAGGTCTGGGATCAGAAGGCCGACTGCACACCGTTCATCGAGTGCACCAGACAGAGCAACTTCGCAATAGGGATAGGGCTTCCTGGACGAGCGTGGGAGAGTGGAAAGGTAGAGTGGATTACCGACGTGGCGCATGACGACAATTTTCCGCGTGCACCCTCTGCCATCAATGCGGGGTTTCACGCCGCGTTCGCCTTTCCAATTGGGAACCGTGATCGGTTCTATGGCGTCATGGAATTCTTTGCCACAACACTTCGCGAACCCGACCAGAAACTCCTGGAGATGTTCGAAGGCCTTGCGGGGCAGATTTCGCAGTTTCTGGGCCGCAAGCAGGCGGAGCAGCGCTTGTTACATGCGAAGAACCAGGCTGAGCAAGTCGCGCGCGAAAGAGCTGAGATCCTTGCCACGGTGGAGGCGTTCTTTATCTGCGTCAACGGTGAGGGGGCTGTGACAACGTGGACACCTCGTGCGGAGACCATCTTCAGCATCTCCCTTGTCGAGGCACTTGGCCGGCCTTTCATGAAGCTTCCAATCCCGTGGAGTTGGGAGGAGCTGCATGTGGCGATGGGGAAGGCCGGGAACATGCTCAAGACTATCCGGGTGGACAAGATACGGCTGGCTATTCCGAACAAGAAGGATATATTCCTCAAACTGACCGTATCGCCGATCTGTGACGATCGCGGGGTGACCTATATCTTCATGGGGGAGGATATTTCAGATCGGCTGGTCCTCGAACACGACCTGGTGCGAGCCCAGAAGCTTGAGTCCATCGGACATCTGGCGGCCGGTATTGCCCACGAAATCAACACGCCGACCCAGTTCGTAGGGGATAACGTGCACTTCCTTTCGGACTCGTTCAGCGACTTGTTTGCTGTCCTCGATCGGTATCGGGCGCTGTTGATGTCCGCCAAAGCCGGGACCTGCGCTCCGGACTTGATCAAGGCCTGCGAAGCGGAGTCGCGGAGGGCCGATCTCGATTATTTGGTGGAGGAGATCCCCAAAGCCATCGCGCAATCAGCCGAGGGGATGAATCGGATCGCCACAATCGTGCGCGCGATGAAAGAATTCGCCCATCCTGGCAGCGATGAGAAGATCTGTGTGGATCTCAATAAAGCCATCGAGAGTACGGTGACGGTCGCGCGCAACGAATGGAAATACATCGCCGACCTGACGACCGACCTGGCGACGGACCTTCCCCTGGTGCCTTGTCTCCTGGGCCAGTTCAATCAGGTGATCCTCAACATGATTGTGAATGCCACGCATGCGATCGCCGACGTCGTCAAAGGCACGAGCGTCAAGGGCACGATTACCATTACGACTCGTCGCGTGGAGGGATGGGCCGAGGTTCGCATTACGGATAGTGGCACCGGCATTCCTGAGGACATCAGGCGGAAAATCTTCGATCCGTTCTTTACGACGAAGGAAGTCGGGAAGGGGACGGGACAGGGTTTGGCGATCGCGCATTCCGTGATCGTCGATAAGCATCAGGGGACTATTGCGATTGAGAGTGAGATGGGACGGGGTGCCACCTTTATCGTGCGGCTGCCGTTGGAGCTTCAGGTAATGACCGACGTGGTGGAGATGGCGGCATGAGTGCGTATGTGTCGTGCATCAATGAGCGAGGCATTTCGATCCGGCTGTCTCTGATGCGCATCTTCGCTCATTATTTTGGCGTATCGAGGCATACTCGGCCTGCCGTCCGACTATGTGGACCGACATAGAGGCGTAGGCTTTTCATGAAACAACTTCTGTTTGTGGATGATGAACCGAAATTGCTTGACGGGCTCAAGCGGTCGCTCCGTCCCATGCGAGAGGAATGGAACATGACGTTCGTGACCAGCGGAGCGGAGGCGTTGCAGACTCTGGAACGGGCTCCGTTCGACGTGATCGTTTCCGACATGCGCATGCCCGCAATGGACGGCGCACAGCTTCTGAGCGAAGTTCGGCAGCGCTTCCCGCAGGTCGTCAGGATCGTACTGTCCGGCCAGTCGGATAAAGAATTAATCTATCAGTCCATTGCTGCCACCCATCAGTACCTTGACAAACCCTGTGAGACCGAGCTGTTGAAAGCCACCGTGATGCGGGCCTGTGCCTTGCGCGATCTTCTTGGAAGCGACTCGCTGCGGCAGCTGGTGACCGGCATGCACCAGATCCCCAGTCAGCCGACTCTCTATGCCGAAATCAGGAAAGAGGCGGAATCCAAAACCGCTTCGATTAGAGCCATCGGCGCGATCATTTCCAAGGACATGGGCATGACCGCGAAAATGCTCCAGCTGGTGAATTCCGCCTATTTTGGGTTGCGCGGCACTGTATCGACAGCAGCGCAAGCGGTGAATCTGTTAGGGCTGGATACGGTTCAGGCGCTGGTATTGACCGTTCACGTCTTTTCGCAATTTGCTTCAACTCATGGCTTAGGCTTCAACATCGATCGCCTGTGGGAGGCGAGCACGAAAACCGGCGCGCTCGCCCGCGCGATTGCGAGGGCCGAACAAGGCTCGGCCCTGATGATCGATCAGGCGTATACGGCTGGACTGCTCCATGACGTGGGGAGTTTGGTGTTCGCGGCCAATGTCCTGGAGCGATACGACGCTACGCTCAAGACGTCGCATGACAAGGGTATCTCGGTATGGGAGGTGGAATGTCAGGAGTTCGGGGCCAGCCATGCAGACGTCGGGGCCTACCTGCTGGGCCTCTGGGGGTTGGGCGATCCCATTGTTGAGGCGGTGGCGTTTCATCATCGCCCGTCCGATTGCGTCGGGAGCACCTTCAGTACCCTCACGGCGGTGCATGTGGCGAGCGTGTTACAGGAGGAGCTGTCGCAGCCGCCAACAGGGGATGTGACGTCCCAGATCGATTCCACCTACCTGGACAGACTTCACCTGACCGACCGACTTCCGCACTGGCGAGAAGTGGCCTGCGCGGTTCAGCGGGCGGCGGGAAAGGAGCAAACACATGGCTGACAGGATTCTCTGTGTGGATGACGATCCCAACATCTTAGAGGGGTACAAGCGCCGGCTTCGGAAAGAGTTCGAGTTGGACACAGCCGTTGGACCTGAGGAGGGGTTTCGGATGGTCACCGAGCAGGGCCCTTTCGCCGTCGTGGTGTCCGATCTCCAAATGCCGGGGATGAATGGAGTCGAGTTTCTGGCCAAAGTCCGAGCCCAGGAGCCTGGCACCGTGCGCATGCTATTAACGGGCAATGCCGAACTCCATGCGGCGATCGATGCGATCAATCAAGGACAGATTTTTCGGTTCCTCACCAAGCCCTGCACGCCGGAGGCGCTCGCGAGCGCCCTGACGGCAGGCCTGGCGCAGCATCGCTTGATTACCGCGGAGTGCGAACTTCTGGAGCAAACGCTCAGCGGCAGCGTCAGAGTGCTATCCGAGGTCTTAGCCTTAGTCAATCCTGAAGCGTTCGGGCGATCGTCTCGCATTACACGGTACGCAGAGTCGATCGCAGCGCAGCTTCACGTGTCTGAGATGTGGTCCATCAAGACTGCCGCCATGTTGTCACAGATCGGCTGTGTCATTCTGCCGGAGTCGGTCCTCAAGAAAGTGTACCGAGGAGAGGTGTTGACGGGTGAGGAGTCCCAGCTCTTCAATCAACATCCATTCGTAGCCTATGACCTGATCGTCAAGATCCCACGCATGAAGCGGGTGGCCGAGATCATTAAGTTTCAGGATAAGTACTACGATGGGTACGGCGTACCAGGAGACACGCAACAAGGCAACACCATTCCGATGGAGGCCAGGATTCTGAAGGTGGCACTGGATTTCGACGCACTCGAATCGGCAGGTAAGTCGAAAGCTGAGGCATTCAACGAAATGAAACAGCGCAAAGGGTGGTACGATCCGGCAGTGCTCGATGCCATGAAAGCCGCATTTGCCAAAGAGATCCAGTATGAAATACGGACGACTGTCGTAGCCGAACTTCAAGAGGGTATGATTCTGGCTGAGGACATTCAATCAAGTCAGGGCGTTCTGCTCGCCTCAAAGGGCCAGCAAGTCACTCCATCCATGGTCATGAGACTCCAAGGTTTCAGCAAGACAGTCGGAGTCCGAGAGCCGTTCACGGTCGTGCTCCCGATGAAGGTGTAAGCCACACCGGCTGAGATTCCTGCTCACGCTACGAGTCTGCCATTACACATGTTGAAAGGATCCCAACAGGATGCTGAAAAAAAATCTGCCAGCCTGTCTTGTTCATTTGGTCTGTCTCGTATAATTGGTTTGTCTTGTTTAGTTGGTTGAACCAGACTAACTGGATGAATCAGATAAACCAGCCAACCAGACAGACGGGGGTTGGCCCACACGTGCGGACCATCGAATCTCTGGCGTGCAACAAATTTATTCCTCAGCCTGCCCTCGGGACACATCGACCGGTAATCCTCTCCTTCGCAAGCCCTTATACCGCTGCACTGCAATCCGTTGGTTCCTTTTCGATCGGTTGAAACCGATTTTTGACTGAAAGGGAGGGATGATGGCGATTCAGCGAGATAGGGCCTGCTGGACCCGATGCGTACGCTTGAGGGTCCGAAGGGACGAGCTTCCTGGCGAAGTCAGGTCGTAGCAGCGGATCGTCAATGGCAGCCTCCGTTTTTTTCCGGTGTGAAGCTATCCCGCCCGAGCCACCGTCGAAGGCCTTTTTCAACTGTGCGGGGCTCAACAAAATCTCGCAAACTGCCGATAAGACACGACGGCCCCTCCCCACGAGAATGCCTGCTTCAGGGCACAGGAGGACAAGCCTCAATCGCGTCGGCGAAGAAATTAGTGCTCAGGGGTGCGGATGTCAACCCAGAGCTTGTTGTACTTACGAGACAGCACCGAGGTTTCGCATGGAAATCGCTCCCTTCCCGCCGAACGAATCAGCGCGTCTTAGCGCGTTGCGCCAATATGACATCCTCGACACCGCTCCCGAAGACACCTTCGATGATTTAGCCTGTCTTGCCATGCAGATCTGCGGCACTCCCATCGCGCTGGTGAGTCTGATCGACCCCCATCGGCAGTGGTTCAAAGCGAAGGTTGGGGTGACGGTGTGCGAAACGTCGCGCGATATTGCCTTCTGTGCCCATACCATTCTGCAGCATGAGATCTTTGAAGTACCGGACGCGCTGGCGGACCCTCGATTTGCTACGAATCCATTGGTCACCCAGGATCCGTTCATTCGCTTTTACGCAGGGACACCTCTCGTCACCTCAGAGGGGCATGTCCTGGGGACCCTCTGTGTCATCGACCGCGTGCCGCGGCAGCTCACTTCCGATCAACGGCAGGCCCTGACCATTCTGGGGCGACAAGTCCTGATTCTGCTTGAACTCCGTTTGCGTCAGACATTGCTGAGTCGGAGTAAAACCTCCCAGCAAAAGGCCGAACAAATCCAGGGTCAGATGACCTTTGCGCTCAACCATGGGTTCGACGGCGCCGCGATGCTCGACCGGGAAGGGCGATATACCTATATGAATCAGGCCCATGCCCAGATCTACGGATATGAGGCCAGTGAACTGATCGGGCAGTCTTGGACGGTACTCTACTCGTCTCAATGGGAGGCCAGAATCAGTAAGGAGTTCTTTCCCATTCTCCATCAACAGGGCCATTGGCTTGGTGAAGTCACCGGCAAGAAGAAGTCGGGAGAAGGCGTCATCGTAGAGCTTTCCCTAACCTGCCTTACGGACGAAGACATATCGGGCAACTGGCTACTCTGCACCTGCCGTGATATCACGGCCAAGAAGATGGCCCAATACGAACTCTCCAGGACTCAGGCCAGGCTGCAATCTGTCTTGGATGCAGCAACAGGAGTCGCCATTATTGCCACGGACCCCCAGGGGATCATCAACGTCTTCAATAAGGGCGCAGAGCGTATGCTGGGATATTCGGCTGAGGAGATGATCGGCAAACAGACGCCGGTCAGTATCCATCTTCCTGAAGAGGTGGCGGCCTATAGCCGGAGTCTCACAGCTCGGTTCGGTCGAGAGATCGGTGGCTTTGGCGCCTTGGTCGAGGAGGCCCGGCTGGGTGGTTCTGAGGAACGTGAATGGACCTACATCCGCAAGGATGGGGGACGGCAGATCGTGAGTCTCGTCGTC